>RFRI01000391.1 GCA_009924535.1 Verrucomicrobiota bacterium | reverse complement strand
GGCCTCGAGGGCGTCGATGAGTTCCAGCACCTGCTTGGCCACGGCGGCGTCGCCGACGGGCACCGGGATGCTGGAGATATAGGCCAGCTCGGCCGACTCGGGCTTGATGGACTTCTCCTGCAGGGCCTTGGAGATGGCGTCGAAGGCCGAGATCGGGGAGAGCACCTCGAAGTGGTCGCCATTGTTGACGACGTCGTCGGCACCCGCCTCGAGCACGAGCTCCATGAGGGCATCTTCTCCGATCTGGGAGGCGCCGATGAGGAACTGCCCCTTCTTGAGGAAGCTGTGGGACACGGCGCCGGTCTGGGCCATGTTGCCACCGTTGTCATTGAAGGCCTGACGGACTTCGGCCGCGGCGCGGTTCTTGTTGTCGGTGGTGACTTCGACGATGAGGCCGACGCCGCCCGGGGCGTAGCCTTCGTAGACAATCTCTTCATAGACCACGCCGGGAATCTCGCCGGTCCCCTTCTGGACCGCGCGCTTGATGTTATCCGACGGCATGTTGGAAGCGCGGGCCTTGTCCATCAGCGTACGCAGGCGTACGTTGGATTCAGGGCTGCCTCCGCCGGCGCGGGCCGCGAGGGTGATTTCCTTGGCGAGCACCGAGAAGATCTTGCCGCGCTTGGCGTCAATGACGGCCTTATGCCGCTTCGTCGTGTGCCATTTGCTATGACCAGACATGATGGGGTGGGGGTTGGGAAAATCAGCCTTTGACCTTCTTCGGCGTGGGCTCGATCACCACGACGTCGGGTTCTTCCTTGGTAAGCCAGGTCTGCAGAATCGTCAACAGGTTCTGGATCGTCATGTACAGCGTGAGCGCGGCCGGCATGGGGTAACAGATGACCGGGAAGAGCAGCGTCATCATCAGGAAGATCGTCTTCTGCGAGCTATCCGTGGAGGGATTCGGCGTCATGCGCATCGACTGCCACATGGAGAGGCCCATGAGGATCGGGAGCAGGTTCACCGGGAAGCCACCGAGGTGGAAGATGGTGTCCGGCGCGGAAAGGTCGGCGATCCAGAGGAACGAGTGCAGGCGCAGTTCGACGGTGGTCTGGAACGCGGTGTAGAGGCCGAAGAAGATCGGCATCTGGATGAGGATCGGCAGGCAGCCGGCGAACGGGTTGATCTTGTTCTCGGTGTAGAGCTTCATGAGCTCCTTCTGCATCTTCTCCGGATTGTCCTTATGCTTCTCGCGGATGTCCTGCATCGGCTTCGCGAACTTCTGCATCTTCTTCGCGGCCTTCATCTGGATCGAGGTCAGCGGCCAGGTGACGAGCTTGATGAGGCAGGTCAGGAGGACGATGGCCCAACCCCACGACCAGGCGCCGCTCCATTCGAGGAGCCAGTGGACGCCGCCGAGGATGGCGAGGAGCAGCTTGCAGATGGCGCCGAAGGAAATGAAGCCGAGGAGCTTCGAGAACTGCAGCACGGCGACCTGGCCGTCGGGCAACGCGGCGACGCGGGCATATTCCTTGGGGCCGACGAAGAAGTCGCCCTCCAGCGTGCGGGAAAGGTCGGCCGCCGGAATGGTCTCCCAGGAGGCGAAGGCGTGCAGGCCGCGCTTGCCGTCCTCGAGCGGGACGGGCAGCACGACGACTTCGGTGCGCGGGCCGCGGGCGGCGGCGTCGGCGGGGTGCAGGATCGAGGCGAAGAACTGGTTGCCGGAGGCGACCCAGAGGAGCGGCTTGGCGACGGAGGCGACCGGGTGCTCGGTCTCGGCCTTATGCGAACCAAGGCCGAAGAAGCCGTTGGAGTCCGTGAACTTGTCGAGGCCGAC
>RFRI01000040.1 GCA_009924535.1 Verrucomicrobiota bacterium | reverse complement strand
GGCCGCCGGATGGTGGCCAATGGTAGGGGCGAGACTACGTCGCGCCCTCTGCATCGGAGTGCACGACGTAGTCGTGCCCCTACCTAGCGTTCACCATTCAGCGAACGGATATAATGCCGCTATATGGTAACGCGGTCCCGACCGTACCCAAGATAGGTAATAGCGGTTAGCGGTTGGGGAATGCAGATTCCGTCACCTGTCACCCGAAACGAAACCCTTGCTTTGGATGTGCTCCCAACCGCCAACCGCTAACCGCTAATACCTAACATTTGCACAGGCCGCAGGCCGGTTTGCACTTTTGCACGATGGTGTGCCGCGCCTTCGGCGCGTCACATCATCTTCCGCGCGGCTTCAAGATCCTCTGGGGTATCGATGGCGACGGGATGATAATCGGTGACGACGGTCTGGAAAGTCAGGCCGTGGGCGAGGAAGCGGAGCTGCTCGAGCGATTCGACGGCTTCGAGTTCGGTCGGCTTCAGCTGGGCGTAACCGGCGAGCGTCGCGCGGTCGTAGCCGTAGACCCCGATATGCACCCAGTAATCGCGACGCTGGACCCATTCGGCGGAATCCACGCCACGGAGATGCGGGATCGGGCTGCGCGAGAAGTAGATCGCTTCGCCATTCTCGGCGCGGACGACCTTGACCACGCTCGGGGCGAGGAGGCGTTCGGTCGCATGGATCTTCGAGACCGCGGTGACCAGGGGGCACTTCGTCTCCTTCCAGCGCGTGATGAGCCCATCGAGAAGGTCGGCCTGGATGAAAGGTTCGTCGCCCTGGACATTGAGGAAGAACTCGCCCGGCAGCTTGTCGATGACGCTGGCCATGCGGGCCGTGCCGGAAGGGCAGGCCGGATCGGTCATCAGCACCTCGGCGCCGAAGCCACGCGCGACGGTGGCGACTTCTTCCGAATCCGTGAGCAGGACCACTCGGCCGGCCTGACGGACCTGCTTGGCGCGCTCCCAGACATGCTGCACGACCGGCTTGCCGCCGAGGTCGAGCAAGACCTTGCGCGGCAGGCGCGTGGAGGCGATGCGAGCGGGAATGCAGAGGGTGACGGAGGACATTTTTAGTTTAGGGGGCAAGCTGGCACGTGGGTACGTGGACAAGGGGGATACGAGAGTATCGAGTATGGAGTATTGAGTATAGGAAGAGGCCGGGTGCCTTAAAAGTGTCTCGAAGTAGGGACGTGATCACTATCGCGTCCGACTTGTTGCCTAACGGATGCGATGTCATCGCATCCCTACCCCAAGGCAATCACCGCGCCGATACTCGATACTCAATACTCCATACTCGCACCGACCTACTTCCGGGCTTCGGCGTGGTTCGCGAGATACCAGGCGTAGGCGCCGCGGATACCTTCAGTGAGCGCGATGCGGGGCTTCCAGCCGAGGACGCGGATGCGTGAGACGTCCATCAGCTTGCGCGGCGTGCCATCGGGCATCGACGGGTCGAATTCGAGACGGCCCGTGAAGCCGACCACCTGGGCGATCAGGTCGGCGAGCTGGCGGATGGATAGTTCTTCTCCCGAACCGACGTTGATATGGCCGGCCTGCGAGTAACGCTCGAGGAGCAGCACGCAGGCTTCGGCGAGGTCGTCGGCGTGGAGGAATTCGCGGAGCGGCGTGCCCGTGCCCCAGAGTCGGAGCGAGGCGTCGCCGCGGAGCTTCGCCTCATGCATCTTGCGGATGAGCGCCGGCAGCACGTGGGAGTTCTCGAGCGAGAAGTTGTCGCCCGTGCCGTAAAGGTTGCAGGGCATGGCGCTGATGAAGTCGCTGCCGTACTGGGCGCGCGCATGGTCGCAGAGCTTGATGCCGGCGATCTTCGCGATCGCGTAGGCCTCGTTGGTGACTTCGAGGGGGCCCGTCAGCAGGGACTCCTCGCGGATCGGCTGGGGCGCCAGCTTCGGGTAGATGCAGCTCGAACCGAGGAAGAGCAGCTTGCGGACGCCGGCGCGGCGGGAGCCGTCGATGACGTTGGCCGCCATCGCGAGGTTGTCGTACAGGAAATCGTACGGCTCGGTCGAGTTGGCCTTGATGCCGCCGACGCGGGCGGCGGCCATGACGACGTAGGCCGGCTGCTCGGCGGCGAGGAACGCGCGGGTCGCGGCGCCGTCGCGCAGGTCGAGTTCGGCGGACGTGCGCGTGACCACGGCCGGATGGCCCGCGGCGCGGAGCGCGCGGACGATGGCGGAGCCGACCATCCCGCGATGGCCGGCGACGTAGATCTTCGCGGCGCGGTCCATCAGCGGTTGGCGTGGGCGACCATCTTCAGGTCATGGTCGACCATCTTCTGCACCAGCTGCTCGAAGGAAGTCTGCTGCGGATTCCAGCCCAGCTCGCGCATGGCCTTGGCCGGGTTGCCGAGCAGCTGCTCGACCTCGGTCGGGCGGAAGTAACGCGGGTCGACGGCGACGAGCGTCTTGCCCGTCTTGCGGTCGACGCCCTTCTCGTCGACGCCCGTGCCCTGCCAGTCGAGCTCGATGCCGGCGCGGCGGAATGCGTGGGTGCAGAATTCGCGGACGGTGTACATCTTGCCCGTCGCGATGACGAAATCGTCCGGCTGCTTATGCTGCAGGATGAGCCACATGCACTGCACGAAGTCCGGGGCGTAGCCCCAGTCGCGCTGCGCGGAGAGGTTGCCGAGGAAGAGGCAGTCCTGGCGACCGTGGATGATGTTGGCGACCGCGAGGGAGATCTTGCGGGTGACGAAGGTCTCGCCGCGGCGTTCGGACTCGTGGTTGAAGAGGATGCCGTTGGAAGCGAACATGCCGTAGGCCTCGCGGTAGTTGCGGGTGATCCAGTAGGCGTAGATCTTGGCGACGCCGTAGGGACTGCGCGGGTAGAAAGGCGTCGTCTCGGACTGCGGGACTTCGACGACCTTGCCGTAAAGCTCGGAAGTGGAGGCCTGGTAGATGCGGACCTTCTTTTCCATCTTCAGGATACGGATGGCCTCGAGGAGGCGCAGCGTGCCGATGCCGTCCGTGTCGGCGGTGTATTCCGGGACGTCGAAGGAGACCTTCACGTGGGACATCGCGCCGAGGTTATAGATCTCGTCGGGCTGGACGTCGCCGATGACGCGGATGAGGTTGGTCGAATCCCCGAGGTCGCCGTAGTGCAGCTGGATCTTCTTCGTGTGGATGTCGCGGACGAGGTCCTCCATGTAGAGGTGCTCGATGCGCGAGGTGTTGAAGGAGGAAGAGCGGCGGATGAGACCATGGACTTCGTAGCCCTTGCCGAGGAGGAACTCGGCGAGATAGGAGCCGTCCTGGCCCGTGATGCCGGTGATGAGCGCGCGCTTTTTCATGGAGGGGATGTGTTAAGGGGGGAAAGGTTCAAGCGGAAGGCTTTTTCGCCGCGGCGATGATGCGCGAGCTGCTGTCGATCTTGGCGCCGAGTCCGTCGATGAGTTTTGCGCCATGCTTATCGAGGACCGTCATCTCCGGGATGTTGCCGGCGTTGCGGTCGCCGCCCTTGCAGAAGACAGCCTCATGGCCTTGGGCTTTGGCTTCGCCGATGAGCCAGTCGAGCGTGGCGCAGACCGAGCCGTCGGCATCGATCGAGAGCACCGCACGGTCGACGACCCGGAGGGCGGCGGTGACCGCCAGACGGGTGTCCTGCTCAATGAAGGCCTTGCCCTTCTTCAAGGCAGCCTGGGCGTCGGTGTTGACGATGACCCAGAGCACGTCGCCTTGGGCGCGGGAGAGTTCGAGCAGCTCGAGGTGGCCGCGGTGCATCGGGTCGAAATACCCGGAGGTGATGGCGATACGCATGGGGTGACGAAAGGTTTAAGCGGTTGGCGGTTGGCGGTTGGGAAGATGCAGGTAACCGCTGAGGACAGAGGGCAGATGACGGATGACAGTGGATGTAACCGGGTGACAGCGATTGGGGGGTCGTCGCATGGCCTAACCGCCAACCGCTATTACCTATTTTTTACTTACTCGGGCAGGCTACCGCACGTGGAGGCGAATTTCGCGGGCACGTACGGGAAGGAAGGACTGTCACCGGCCGAGCCGGCAGAAAGGGTCAGGCTCCCGGGGGAGGAAGCAGCAAGGGCGCGAGCTCGAGGGCTCGGCTGTTCCAGCGATTGAGTCGGGTCAGTCGCTCGATCACTTCAGGCTGAGCGGCGCGCTGCTGGGCGTCGGCAAGCACGCGCTGGAGTCCAGGCTGGGCCTGCTCGAGGGCCGGAAGGACCTGACTACGGAGGAGGGCCACCAAGGAGGCCGCCAACGAAGGAGTGGGCTGCCAGCGTTCGCGACGAGCGCCCTTTTCCTTGACGGAGAGAATCATCTCATGGCCTCGAAGGAACTTAAGTCCTTGACTGACAGAGCCTTTACTCATCCCGAGTCGACCCTGGATATGGTCGAAATCCAGGGGGCCGGAGGAGACGTAGAGCAAGGCGTAGATTTCGGCGACCGAACGCGGAACGCCCAGAATCCCAGCCATGCGCACGAAGAAATCGGCCAGCTCGATCTCGTGCGGCTGAAGGGGTTCGAAAGAAGGGCGGCTTTTACGGCGTCCGGCTGACTTTTCGGAAGGGGGCTTCATCGGGTACAGGGCCTAAAGGCGGGGACTTCCTGATGTTTCAATAATTTTTGAACCTAGGCAAGGGGCAATGTGAGTAACCCGGAAATAAGGGTCCGCCCTCCCCTCGGGAGAGTGCGGATCTTAAAAGCTTCCACCTGGCGCCCCCTTGGGGATTCGAACCCCAGTTACCTCAGTGAAAACGAGGTGTCCTGGACCGGGCTAGACGAAGGGGGCGGTCGGTGGAAGTGAGGAACGTAGGAACGAAGTCCCACTGGTCAAGATTTTTGGAAAGCCCCCTGCCCCACCCCTTGCCGGACGGGTCAACGGCCGAACAAACTGCGGTCTTCGTAGGGGTCCTTGGCCTTGCCGTCCGGCTGAGGACCATGGGCCTGCTGCTGCTTCATGCCGAACCAAGCCGCCCAGGCGGCGGAGGCCACGAAGAGGATCAGGAAGATCCGGATCAGCAGCTTGCGCCGTGGGGATGGCTCAGGGACGTCGTTCATTTCTACTAAAATGGAACTTTTAATGAGGCTTGGCAACCCCGCGGGCTTTTTTACATAAGTTAATACCCCTAGTCTTACCCCCTCCCTGATTCTGCATGAGCCCCAAGCAGAAGCCACTGGTGGTCATCATTGAAGACGATCGTAGCCTCGCCGCCACGCTCGCCGATCAACTCCTGAACGCCGGCCTCTCCACCCAAGTCTTTCACAAAGGCGCCACCGCCCTGAAATTCGTCGGGGAATCGTATGTGCATCTCGTGCTGCTCGACCCGAGCCTGCCCGACCTCGACGGGCTCGCGGTGCTCGACAAGATCCGTCGCCTCAGCCACTCGCCGGCGGTGATCTTCCTTTCCGCGCAACGCGACGGGCGCCACGTCGCGCAGGCCCTCGAGGCGGGTGCGGATGATTTCGTCGGCAAGCCCCATCACCCGGATGAACTCGTCGCGCGCATCCGCGCCGTCCTGCGACGCAGCGAGACCGCCGGCGACAGCCGCCTGACCGTCAACGCCGCGCTCGGCACGGACGTGTTCCTCTTCAACGGAGCCGAGGTGCATCCCGAGCGGCTCGAGATCGTCTTCGGCGGAAACAAGCAGCGTAAGCTCGGTCGCAAGGAACTCGGCATCCTTTACCACCTGCACGCGAATCCCGGCGTCATCATCAGCCGGCATAGCCTGATCCATGCCGTGTGGGGCGTGCATGCCGACATCCGCAGCCGTTCGCTCGACCAATATATCGCGAAGATCCGCGACACCTACGCCGACTACGGCCGGACCCTCGACTGCCTGCGCACCATCCACGGCATCGGCTACTGGTACGAGCCGGCGACCGCCAACGACGGGGCCCAGTCCGGGAAAAAGCCCCGTCGGGCTTGATTAACCACGGAAGGGCGGCATTGGTACGGGCATGAACATCCGTTGTTACCTCAAACCCAGCTGCGGCTGGAGCAACGGCGTCCGCGCCATCATGGCGAAGTACGCCCTCAACTACCAGGACGTGGATATCATCAACAGCCCGACGAACTACGCCGAGATGGTCGAGAAGAGCGGCCAGCGCCTCTCCCCGTGCGTCGAGATCGACGGCGTGATGCTGCCCGACATCTCCGGCGCCGAGGTCGAACAGTATCTCCTCGCGAACCAGCTCGTGGTTCCGAACGACAAGGCTCCCGCCGTGCCGATCGATGCCCCGTGCACCGACGCCGAGCACGAGAAGATGCGGGTGAAGACGGTGCGGTTCTTCTAACCTCGAAGGCTTCGGAGGTTAGCGGTTGGCGGATAGATACGGATCAAAGGGAAGCCGAGACCGAAGGATAAGACGTGCAAAGGTGCAAATCGGAGCGGAGCTCCTGTGCAAAAGTGCAAAGGTGAATTAAGGGGCAGGGGTAGGATAATACTTTCAGGTCACGGGTCTCAGCAGTCGGGAGCCAGGTTCAGCTGCTCAGGTTCGGGCACAGGTTCAGGACTTGAATTTCCCCGCACCCGCACCTGTACCTGATCACCCGCACCTGAGACCTGAGGGCCGAGACCTGTGACCAGAAATTGTCTTCACGTTTGCACCTTTGCACAGGCCGCAGGCCGATTTGCACTTACGCACCCTCGGCATTCGGCTTGCCGCCAACCGCTTACCGCCAACCGCTAAAACCTTTTACTCCGTCTTCCCTGCCGCGAAATCGGCGAGCGAATCGGAGACCCACTGGCGCTGCTCGCCGCTGAGCTCGGGGAAGATCGGGATGCTGAGCACTTCGGCCGAAAGCTGTTCGGCGACGGGCACGCGGTCGTAGCCGCGATACTTGGCGTCCGCGAAGCACTGCTGACGGTGGAGCGGGATCGGGTAGTAGATCTCGCAGCCGATCTTGCGCGCGGTGAGGAAAGCCTTGAGCGCGTCACGACGGCCGCCGGTCACGCGAAGCGTGAACTGGTTCCAGATGCCCTGGCCGGAGAAGTCGACCGGCAGGAGGATCTTCGCGGCCTTGTCGGCGCCGGGGCGATTTTCGGCGATGCCCGCGCGGCCCTTGAGGGAAGCGTGGTAGAAGTGGGCGTTGCCGGCGCGGGCGCAGTTGTACTCGGGCAGGTGCGGCAGCTTGATGTGCAGCAGCGCGGCCTGGAGGGGGTCCATGCGGAAGTTCGCGCCGACCTCGCGGTGGAAATACTTCGGCTGCATGCCGTGCACTCGGAGGATACGGGCGCGCTCGGCGAGCGCGTCGTCCTGGGTCGTGACCAGGCCGGAATCGCCCATGCCGCCGAGGTTCTTGGACGGGAAGAAGCTCGTGGCGCCGAAATCCCCGGACGACATCGTGGCGCGACCCTTCCAGCGGGCGCCCATCGACTGCGCGGCGTCTTCGATCACGCGCAGCTGGTGCGCGGAGGCGAACGCCTGGAGGGCGTCGAGGTCGAGCGACTGGCCGAAGAGATACACCGGCATGATGGCGCGGGTGCGCGGGCCGACCTTGCGGGCGGCGTCCCCGAGGTCGATGTTGAAGGAGTGCGGATCGACGTCGACCCAGACCGGGGTCGCGCCGAGGCGGGCGACGGAACCCGCGGTGGCGAAGAAGGTGAAGGACGGCAGCAGGACTTCGTCGCCTTCGCCGATATCGAGCGCCATGAGCGCGAGCAGGAGCGCGTCGGTGCCGGAGGAGACGCCGAGGGCGTGCTTCACGCCCAGGAAGGCGGCGCAATCCTTCTCGAAGGCCTCGAGGCGCGGGCCCATGATGAACATGTTCGAGCGGAGGACATCGCGGAAGGCGGTCTCGAACTGGGCCTCGAGGGCGCGGTTCTGAGGGCCGAGATCAAGGAGCGGGACGTTCGTCATGGCGCAAAGGGGTTTTCCCACCGTCCGCCCGCACGGGCAACATCATTCAGCCGGGCGGCGGGAGCGCAGGACGAGGAACAGTCCGAGCGCGGCGAGCGGCAACGTCCAGAACTGTCCCGCCGTGAGGCCGAGGACATAGCCGTCTTCGGCGGAGCGGAAGCATTCGCACACGATACGTCCGGCGGAATATAGCAGGAGGAATTCGCCGGCGAGCCGTCCGGGCGGCAGGCGACGCGGATAACGGACGAGCACCCAGACCAGCGGCAGCAGGCCTTCGGCGAAGGCTTCATAGAGCTGCGAAGGGTGACGGGGCATCGCGCCGTCGTGCGGGAAGATCACCGCCCAGGCGACGGATGACGGATCGCCGACCAATTCGCCGTTCACGAAATTGGCGAGGCGTCCGAAGAAGATCCCGGCGGGCGCCAAGGCGCAGAGGAGGTCGCCCACGGCGAAGAAATCGGCCTTCGCGCGGCGGGCGAACCAGAGGCCGGCGAGGAGCACGCCGAGGAAGCCGCCATGGCTGGCCATGCCGCCCTGCCAGACGCGGATGACCATCAGCGGGTCGGCCGCGAACTCGGCGCGGGCGTAGAGGAAGACGTGGCCGAGGCGTCCGCCGACGATGACGCCGACCATCACGGCGGTGATCAGGGCGGATTCGTCGAGCGTATCGCGCAGAGGGGTGATCCCCGCGCGACGCCAGCGGCCGAGGAGATAAGCCGCGACCATGAAACCCGCCGCATAGGAGAGCCCATACCAATGGACGCCGCGCAAGCCCCAGCTTTCAGGGAAGTGGATCGCGACCGGGTCGAGGTCGTGGACCCAGTAGGCGAGGGCGGCGATCATGTTCCGGCCTTGGGCGGATGATCGGGACGACGGCCGACGCGATGCCCGCGCTGGCGGGCCAGTTCGCGCATGTCAGGGTGCGGGTCATCCTTCTCGTAGATCTCGATGCCGAGGAGCGACTCGAAGACGTCCTCGAGCGTGATCACGCCGGCGAAGGCGCCGAATTCGTCGACCACCACCGCGAGGTGCTGGTGCGCGCGGACGAGGTCATGCAACGCGTCGGAGAGCGTGGCGTTCTCGGGCACGATGTGCGGCTTGCCCATGAGTTCGCGGATGCGGACCTCGCGGCGGTTCTCGCCGGCGGCCTTCAGGATGTCGCGACGGCGGACGACGCCCACGATGCGGTCGGGATTATTTTCCCAGACCGGCATGCGGCCGTGCGGGACGCTGGGATAGAGACGGAGCACGTCGGCGACGGTGAGATCGGCTTCGATCGCCGTGACGACCGGGCGAGGCGTGAGCACCTGGGAGACCGGGATGTCGTCGAGGCGCACGGCGTTGGCGACCAGGTTGCTCTCGGCTTGGGTGATCTTGCCTTCCCGGGCGGCGGCCTGGGCGAGGCTGCCGATATCGGCGTCGGCTCGGTCGACGCCGGGCTC
>RFRI01000390.1 GCA_009924535.1 Verrucomicrobiota bacterium | reverse complement strand
CACGATCTACGCGCTGCTCCGCGGCGGCCACGCGCTCGTCGCGATCAAAGACGGCAAGGTGAACGTCGTGGTGAACAAGGCGGGCAAGCCCGGCCCGGCGACGGACGGACCCGCGGCCGACGCCCGCATGCTCGGACCGAAATACGTGACGATGGACGCCAAGGGCAATGTCCTGATCCTCGACACGGAGAACCATTGCCTCCGTCTCTACGACCCGGTGAAGCAGACCATCCGCACCATCGTCGGCAACGGCAAGAAGGGCTCCGCGGTCGGCGCGGATTGGGCCGGTACGCAGCTCAATCGCCCGCACGGCGCCCGCGTCGGACCGGATGGTCGCCTCTACGTCACCGATACGGAAAACAACCGAATCCTCATCGGTCCGGCCCCTTAAGCGGGGTACGGCCGGCCCGGCGGGGTTTTTGGGTTTGTCTCTTTCGGCAGGGGGCGGTTGGTTCGGGGGTCCCTTCTCGCCCAATGTCATCGACCGGTTCCCAGTCTTCCCGCCGTCCCTTCGGCCCCCGCGCTTTCGTGGGAGCCCATACGGCCTTGGTCACCCCCTTCCTCAACGGAGCGGTGGCGTGGGATGACCTGAAGAAGCTGGTCGAATTCCAGATCCAGGAAGGCATCGACGGCCTGGTCGCCGTCGGCACGACCGGCGAATCCCCCACCCTCGACTACGACGAACACGTCGAAGTCATCCGCAAGACGGTCGAGTTCGCCGCCGGCCGCGTCCCGGTCATGGCCGGCACGGGCTCCAACGCCACGACCGAGGCCCTCGACCTCACGAAGCGCGCCGACGAAGCTGGTGCCGACGCGTTCCTACTCGTCGCTCCCTATTACAATAAGCCCAGCCAGGAAGGCCTGTTCCGCCACTTCGCGCTGCTCGCCGAATCCACGGCCAAGCCGATCATCCTTTATTCCATCCCCGGCCGCTGCGGCATCGAGATCACCGTCGAGACCACGCTGCGCCTCCGGAAGAAGTATCCGAACATCATCGGCATCAAGGAAGCCGGCGGTCAGGTCGACAAAGCCGCGCGCCTCGTGCGCGAGTCCGACCCGGATTTCATCGTCCTCAGCGGCGACGACTCCCTGACCCTGCCCTTCGCCGAAGTCGGCGGGCAAGGCATCATCTCCGTCGCGTCGAATTTCATCCCGGGCCCGGTCGCCCAGCTCGCGAAGCTCGCGCGCACGAAGCAGTTCGCCGAAGCGAAGGTCCTGCACGATAAGCTCGCCGAAATCTTCAAGACGCTGTTCGTCGAACCGAACCCGGTGCCCGTGAAGCATTGCATGATGCGTGCCGGCATCATCCGTTCCGACGAAGTCCGCCTGCCCCTCTGCGAGATGTCCGAGGCCAATCGCCTCCTCGTCGAGAAGGTCGCCGACGCCACCCTCGCCTCCCTCCGATGAGCCAGCCCATCCGCATTCTCCTCAATGGCGCCAAGGGCCGCATGGGCCTCGCCATCGCCAACGTCGCGGTCTCCGAGAAGGCCGTCATCGCCGCCGGCGTCGACCAGGGTGACGATATCGCCGCGCACATCGGCGCGGCCGACGTGGTCATCGACTTCTCCTTCCACTCCGCGACCCTCGCCGTCGCGCAGCTCTGCGCCCAGCACAAGAAGCCGCTCGTGATCGGCACCACCGGCCACACCGCCGAAGAGAAGGCCGCGATCACCGCCGCCATCAAGGGCCTCCCGGTCGTCTGGGCCGGCAACTACTCCGTCGGCGTCACGCTGCTCAACGCCCTCGTCCGCCAGGCCGCCCGCTCGCTCGCCGACGCCGGCCGCTGG
>RFRI01000389.1 GCA_009924535.1 Verrucomicrobiota bacterium | reverse complement strand
CGCCCGCGCGGTAGAACCATTTGCCGCGGTCGCCTTCGAAGGTGAGGCCCGGGATCGATTCCTCGATCATCCCGATGTTGTTCGAGATCGCGCTGCGGTCGATGGTCGGCAGCACCAGCGACGACGTCGAACCATCGAGCGTGAAGCGCACGCCTTGACGGCCGACCGTCCAGGCCGCCTCGGGGCCAGGGGACCATTTCACATACGCGTCGGTGACCTTGTTGAAGAGCGGGTGCGGGGCGCCGAGGTTGAAGTCGAATTCCGTGGAGAAATACCAATCGCGCAGGAACTGCCCTTTCAGGCCGAGGCGCGAGCGGCGGTTGCCCCAGCCCGAGCGGTCCGCTTCGCCATTGCCGAAGGAATACCAGTCGAACTGTTCGCGGCCGATGAAGCGGAGTTCCTGAAAAGTGTCGGCGGACGTGCCCTTGAGGAGCACCGCATGATCCCACAACCGGTCGTAGGCCGACGGCTCCGGAGCGGCGGCGGCCATCAGGGGCAATGACGCGGCGAGAAGCAGGAAAGCGGAAGGCTTGGACGACATGAGCGGAGAAAGACAGAAAGCGGAGAACCCCAAGGAAACGAGAAATAAAGAGCAGATAAATGTCATAACCGCGGGTTGCATCCGCGGGCGGCGGTTTCCCTAATCTTCCTACCCCGCCCCAGCCATGACCCTTTCCCGTCGAAACTTCCTGCGTACCGCCGCGCTCGCGACCCTCGCCTTCCCCGCGATCGTCCGCGCGCGCAACCTGAACTCGCAGGTCCAGATCGCCGCCGTGGGCGTCGACGGCAAAGGCTTCTCCGACATCGCCGAAGTCGCCTCCCACCCCAAGGCCCATTTCGTCGGCTTCTGCGACATCGACGCCGGTCGCTTCGACCGCATCGACAAGAAGCTGCCCGGCGTGACGCATTACAGCGACTGGCGCGAGATGTTCACCTGGCTCGGCGACGGCTTCGACGCCGTGACGGTCTCGACGCCCGACCACATGCATGCGCTGCCCACCATGGTCGCCATGCGCATGGGCAAGCATGTCTACTGTCAGAAGCCGCTCACGCACACCGTCTGGGAAGCGCGCCAGCTGCGCCTGCAGGCCGCCAAATCCAAGGTCCGCACCCAGATGGGCAACCAGATCCATTCCGCCAAGGAGTACCGCACCGGCGTGAGACTCATCCAGTCGGGCCGCATCGGCAAGGTCCTGGCCGTGCACACCTGGCACCCGAACACCGGGAACGGTTACACCAAGATGACTGCGGCGCCGACCGCGGGACCCGTGCCCGCCGGCGTCAGCTGGGACCTCTGGCTCGGCACCGCGAAGGCGCGCGATTACGCGCCGAATGTCTACCACCCCTTCAACTGGCGCGATTGGGTGGACTTCGGCAGCGGCACCATGGGCGACTTCGGCTGCCACCTGCTGGACCCCGTCTTCACCGCGCTCAAGCTCGGCGCGCCCCTCAGCGTCAAGGCCGACAGCCTCGGCGCCAACACGCAGACTTGGTGCGAACAGCAGACCATCGAATGGGTCTTCCCCGGCACCGAGTACACCAAGGGCAAGACCCTTTCCGTCACGTGGTACGACGGCGGCCGCTTGCCGGACGCGACCCTCGCCTTGCTGCCGCCGGGCAAGACCCTGGCCAAGGCCGGCTCGATCTTCATCGGCGAACACGGCGTCATGATGCTCCCGCACATCGCGATGCCGCAGCTCTTCCCCGAAGAGAAGTTCGGCAAGAACCTCAACCCCGGCGACCTCGCCCGACGTGCCCGCGCCAAGGACAAGCCCACGGACAAGGTCGCGGTCGACCTC
>RFRI01000388.1 GCA_009924535.1 Verrucomicrobiota bacterium | reverse complement strand
TTTCGCGTAGGCGGACTCGGCGGCGGAGGGCGCGACGTCGGCCGCAGAGAGGGACGCCACCCAGCAGAGGAGAAGGCAGGCGAAGGGCCTCATAGCAGGGAGAGGAGACGGTGGACGAGGGCGAGCGCGGCGTCGTCGTCGGCCGCGGTGGCCGCCGTCGCGCCCGCGGCGAAGCGTGCGCCGAAGGCGCGGAGGAACAGGCCGTCGAGCAGGGCGCGATCGGCGCCGGGGAGGGCGCGTTCGACGTCGCTCTGGGTCATCGCGTCTTCTTCGGCGCCGAGCAAGGCGGCGCTGCCGACCTGCAGGGCGCGGGCGGCGGCCAAGGCGAAGGCGTGCGAGTCGCCTTGGCGTCGGGCGTTCGCCGCGCTGACGAGCGACGCGCGCAGGAGGGAGCGGGCGCGCCCGCGGATGCGGATCTCGGGGTGGGCCGCGAGATAGCCGAGATAAAGGGTCGCGGCGGTCAGCGCGGTCAGCAGCGCGACAAGGAGGCCGTTGCCGGACCAGAAGGTCGTCGAGGCCGCGAGCGGCGCGGCGGGCGCGCCGAGGAAGAGCGCCGAAGTGCGGCGGGGGTCCGGCTCCGCCAAGCCGCTGACCGTCTTCTTCTTCGAGTCGGCCGGCGCCGACGGGTCGGCGGTGATGAGGTCGACCTTGGCCGGCGCGGTGCCGGTGACGACGACTTCGATGGGCTTGAATTCGACGCGGCTGTATTGCTTCGTCCGCGGATCGAAGGTCGAGAAGCGGATGGACGGCGTCAGCAGCTTGCCGGGCAGGCGCGGGACGAGCGTGTAGACGAAGAAGCGCTGCTCTTCGGAGTGACGGCGGCGTTCCTGGGCCGGCAGGATGTCCCACTGCTCGCTGCTCGGGATTTCCGGCGTGACCAGGCGGTCAAGGTTGCCGGTCCCGGTCAGGATCGCGCGCAGCCGGATCGGTTCGCCGACTTCGGGTTTGTCCTTGGAGACCTGCACGGCTTCCGCGGCGAAGGTGCCGATGGCGCCGGTCCAGTCGGCCGGGCGACCGCGTTCGGGGACGTGTTCCACGGTGAGCTTGCGGCGGAAGGCGTAGGGCCGGTCCCGGCCGCCGTTGCTGAAGGCGTTGGTCAGGGCGCCTTGGATGAGCATCGTGCCGTTGAGGGCGAGTTCGCTCACGCCATCGCGGATCGGGGTCAGCTCGAAGGTCGTCTGCATGCCTTGGCCGAGTTCTTCGGCGAGCGGCTGACGGTCGGCCGTGACCGAGAAGGTGAAGCCTTCGGCCACGGATTCGAGGCCGAAGCTCGCCACGACGGTTTCTTCATCGCCGCCGCGCATGCGGATCGACCCGCGGATGAGTTCGCCGACGTAGAAGGTGCGGTCAGGGATGACGAGTTCGGCGCGCGCCTGGGCGGTCCGGCGGTAGGCCACGCTCTTGTTGACGACGAGTTTGATCTCCGGCACCGCGACCATCTTGCGGGCGAAGCGCAGGTTGAAGGCCGGGATGACGTATTCGCCTTCCTGCTCCGGGGCGACGCCGGAGTAGTTGATGGTGGCTTCGTTGGAATCCGAGCGGACGATCTGGCCCGAGAGGCGTAGCGCCATGCCGCGCGGGGGACGGATTTCCTTCCCCGCCTGCTGCGCGCCGCCGAGGACGACGTCGAGGCTCTTGCCGCCATTACAGTCGAGCAACTGGGCAGCGATGTCTTTGGTTGTCGGGGTACGGCCCAAAGCAACGTTGTTGCCAGTCGTGAAGTCGGTGTCACACTCCCAGTTACGCTCGGAGGCGTGCGCGTAGCAGGCAGCTGGAGTAGCGTGCGTCACACGTGCCGTG
>RFRI01000387.1 GCA_009924535.1 Verrucomicrobiota bacterium | reverse complement strand
GCCGCGATCAGACCAGCGCTCATCAGATCCCTCTCCGCACAACCCTCAGCCATCGGACGCCCGGGTGCCGATGCGATTGTATTCGCCGTCCGAATGACCAGAAGATGGGATCCATTGGTCTGGGGCTTTAGAACCCGTGATAGACTTGCGCGATAGCAAAGTTCGTTTATCAACGATGAGACTCTCAGCACGTTCGGATTACGGTGTGCGTGCGGTCCTCGACCTCGCAGAACGGATCGGACAGGGTCCGATTCAGAGCGAGGCGATCGCACGGCGCCAAGGCGTGTCCGAAGCGTTCCTTGATCAGGTCCTGACACTCTTGCGCCGCGCCGGTCTTGTCCAGAGCACCCGCGGTCCCCGTGGTGGCCACGTCCTGATTGCAGCACCAGAACAACTGACATTGTTGACAATCCTGGAGGCCGTGGAAGGAGACGAGTTCCTTCCGTCCATGCCTGACAGTCGGGGGAGGGGTCCGGGTACCGACGCACTTGGTTCCGGCGCGCGTGCCGTCCCAAGCGTGCGCGTGCAGCAGGAAGTGTGGGAACGGGTGCGGACATCGGTGACCGAAATCCTGGGCGGGACAACGGTTGCAGACCTGCTTGAACGTCAGCAGATACTCACGGCGCCGGCGCGGTATTACATTTAGGACATGGCGAGTGATGATGTCGAAGACCGTGCGACAACGGAAAGTGCGCGAACTACTCTCAAGCGCGCATCGGCCGGCAATGGCCCCGTCTGCCCGACCATGCTCATTCAGGACGTCCTCCTCCGCTACCCGGAGACATGGAAAGTCTTCGTCGCCCATCAGTTGCCCTGCCCTCGCTGCATGGCAAGTACCTATGAAACGATCAGCCAACTCGCGTCGATGCTTGGTGTCGACCTTGCCGTTGGAGTGGGCGTAGCGCAGGTCATCGGAAAGCACCTTGTCGAGGGCGGCTTGGCTCGGCGAAAGCATCGCCGCGACGCGGGCGTCGTCGGCCGCGGTGACGGCCGCGAGCTTGGCGTCGTCGGCGGCGGCCGCCGCGAACGGCAGCAGGCAGGTGAGGAGGAGCGGGAGCAGGTTGTTCATGGAAGTCGCGGGGAGCTTACTTATCGCCCTTCTTGCCGGCCTTCTTCTTCGGGCTCTCCTCGCCGGGGGCGGGTGTCCGGTCGGCGAAGTCCGGCACCTTGAAGGCGATGGCGGCGGCCTGGCGTTCGTATTCGGCCTCGAGTTTCTTGCGCAGTTCGGCGGACGCCGGGTCGGCGGCCAGGTTGCGCGTCTCGTAGGGGTCGGCCTTCAGGTCGAACACTTCCGTCCACTCCTCGTGGCCGGGGTACTTGATCAGCTTGGCGTCGGCGGTCCGGACCGCGGTGGTGGTGGGCGTGCCGAAGCCACGTTCGTAGAAGTAGCAATAGAAGAAAGCCTCCCGCCAGGGCGCCTCCGCCTTGCCGGCGAGCAGCGGTTGCCAGCTGCGGCCATGCATCGCGGCCGGGACCGGTTGACCGGCCAATTCGAGGAAGGTGGGCGCCGGATCCACGTTGAGCACGAGCCGGTCGTCCGTGCGCCCCGCCGCGGCGAGCCGGGGGTAGCGGACCAGCATCGGGATGCGCATCGCCTCCTCGTAGGCCGAGCGTTTGTCGCCGAGGTTGTGTTCACCGAGGTAGTACCCGTTGTCGCTCGAGAAGACGAAGACCGTGTCGTCGGCCAGCTTCAGCTCATCCAGCAACCGCAGGAGCTTGCCGACATTGTCGTCGACCGAGTTCAGGCCCCGGAACATGCCGAGATTCGTCGGCACCTCGGCGCCATCGGCGGCGGCCTTCGCCTTG
>RFRI01000386.1 GCA_009924535.1 Verrucomicrobiota bacterium | reverse complement strand
CGCCGTCGGCCGCGCGCTGGATTTCGGCGAACTCGCCGACGGCGACGCGCTCGTGCACGCGACGCAAGGCGTCTGCCTCTTCCGCGGCATCAAGGCCCACGAGCACAACGGGCGCACCGAAGACTTCATCGGCCTCGAGTTCGCCGAGAAGTCGATGCTGCATCTCCCCGTCCGGGAGTCGCATCTCCTCACGCGCTACATCGGCATCGGCCGCGCGCACCCGAAGCTTTCCAAGCTCGGCGGCGGCGGATGGGAGAAGTCGCGCAAGGCCGCGGAGAAGGCCACCGCGGACCTCGCCGCGCAGCTGCTGGCCATGCAGGCCACACGCTCGACCCAGCCGGGCATCGCGCATCCCAAGGACGCGGACAACGCTTGGATGGGCGAATTCGAGCGCTCCTTCCCTCATCGCGAAACCCCTGACCAGACCCGCGCCATCATCGACGTGAAGGCCGACATGGAGAGGTCCGCACCGATGGACCGCCTCATCAGCGGCGACGTCGGCTTCGGCAAGACCGAGGTGGCCCTGCGGGCCGCGTTCAAATGCGTGCTCGGCGGCCGCCAGGTCGCGATCCTCGCGCCCACGACCGTCCTCGCCCAGCAGCACTTCGAGAGCTTCAAGGAACGCCTCGCCCGCTGGCCCGTCTCCGTCGAACTCCTCAGCGGTTACCGCACCGCGAAGCAGAAGGCCGACGTGCGCGCGCGCGGCGAAGCGGGTACCGTGGACATCGTCGTCGGCACCCACGCCTTGCTTTCGGACGGCACGCGCTTCGGCCGGCTCGGACTCGTCATCATCGACGAGGAGCATCGTTTCGGCGTTCGGCATAAGGAGCGCCTCAAGCAGCTGCGCACCGAGGTCGACGTGCTGGCCATGAGCGCCACGCCGATTCCGCGCACGCTCTACCTCGCGCTCGTCGGCGCGCGCGACCTCAGCGTCATCGAGACCCCGCCGCGCGAACGACTCCCCATCCGCACGATCGTGCGCAGTTACGACGAGAAGCTCGTCCGCGACGCCGTGAAGGCGGAGCTCGCCCGCGGGGGACAGGTCTTCTACCTGCATAACCGCGTCGAGACCATCCAAGCCGTCGCCGAACGCATCGCCGCGCTCCTTCCCAAGGCGCGCATCATCGTCGGCCACGGCCAGATGGCCGCCGGTCAGCTTGAAGACGTCATGTCGGCGTTCGTCGCCGGCGAATACGACGTCCTCGTGTGCACGACCATCATCGAGACCGGCCTCGACATCCCGAACTGCAACACCCTCATCATCGAGGGCGCGGACCGCTTCGGCCTCGCGCAGCTCTATCAGCTCCGCGGACGCGTGGGCCGCTTCAACCGCCAGGCGTACGCCTACCTTTTCCTGCACCGCCACGCCGCGCTCGTCGGCACCGCCCACCGCCGCCTCTCCGCCATCCGACAATACAACCAGCTCGGGGCCGGCTTCCGCATCGCCATGCGCGACCTCGAGCTGCGCGGCGCCGGCAACATCCTCGGGGCGGCGCAGAGCGGCCATGTCGCCACCGTCGGCTTCGACCTCTATTGCCAGCTCCTGCGCCGGAGCGTCGCCAAGCTGCGCGGCGACAAGGGCGCGGTCATCGACCGTTGCGAAGTGCAGCTGGATTTCATCGATCACACCCAGGCCGCCCTCGGCACCGAACAGACGAACAGCAGCGACGGCGACGTCCCGCTGCTGACCGCCACCCTGCCCTCCGACTGGACGGGTCTCGCGACCGTCGTTTTTCTGCTCGGTCTGAAACACGGCTTCGATGCGGATCATCTGGCGACCATAGACGGTCTGACCCGGCTCAACACCCGACTGCGAAGCCCCCA
>RFRI01000385.1 GCA_009924535.1 Verrucomicrobiota bacterium | reverse complement strand
TTGCCGCCGATGTTGGTGGCCGACTGGATGTTGACGCCGCTGGGGCCGACGAAGCTGAGCGTGGTCGAACGGGCGCCGACGTTGATGATGAGGACTTCCTCGGCGGCGGAGCCGCCGGCGAGACGGAAGGCCTGGCTGTCGAGCAGCGGAGCGGCCTGGATCGACATCGGACGCAGTCCCGTCGAAGTGACCATGGTCGCGATCTTGGTCGCGATCTCGGTACGGAGCGCGAAGAGCAGCACTTCCGCTTCGACGCCGTCGGAAGCCATCAGCTGGCTGTCCCAGATGACTTCGTTGAGCGGGTAAGGGATGGCGTTCTGGGCTTCGAAGGCGACGATCTGGGCCTGGCGGGCGCGCTCGACCTGCGGGACCTTGAGCGGCTTCTGCAGGAGCAGGAAGGCGGGGGCGATGACGGTGACACGGCCCTTGAGCTCATGGGCGTTGACCAGGCTCGCCAAGGCGGCGATCGCCGCGTTCAACCATTCGTCGTCGCCGGTCAGGCCGGGGGCGATCTCCTCCACGAAGAACTGCTCGAGCACCAGGCTGCCGGCTTCGACGGAGAACTGCGACACCGATACGTTCGATGCGGCAAGATTGACGATGGTGGCCTTCTTCTGGCTCATGCGAAAAGCGGGGATGGAGGGGGATTAGCGGGCGCCGTCTTCCCGGATGAACTCGGGGGAAGGCGAACCCTGCGGCAAAGTGTCGAAGATGGCGTAAGGCACCATGAACTGCGGACGAAGCATGCCCGCGTTGGCGGTGACGCCGCGGTCGGCGAGGTCACGGGCGCCGTCGAACTCCTTCTTGGTGGAGATCTGCTTATGGACGGCGGCGAGCATGTCCGGGCTCAGGCGGCCGGCTTCGTTGAAGAGCGGGACTTCCGTGCCGCCGACGTCGAGCTGCACATAGAAGAAGTCGGGCTGCATCTTGAGGCGGTCGCGCTTCACGATGTCGCCGGGGAGGTAGAAGTAGACGGAGCGAGGCGAACCGACCTCCAAGGTGAGCACCGTCGCGGACGCGCGGTAGTAAGAGAACTCGGTGGCGTCCTTGGCGGTGAGGGGCTTGAAGATCTGGGTGACGGTGACCTTGACCTTGTCGACCCACTTGTTGTTGGCGGCCTTCTTGCCGGCTTTTTCTTCCGCGGCGACCTTGGTCTCGGGATTGAAATTGGCCTGGAGCTCGACCTGCATGCGGATCCATTCGTTCTTCTGGCCGCCGATCTTGACGGGGTCGAAGTGCACGGAGCGGACGTAGACCGGATTTTTGCTGGTGGGGGCGCCGCCCTCCGCCTTGGTCGCCTGCGCGGAAACGAAGGATACGGACAGGCAGAAAGCCATTAGGCTGGCAAAAACAGCACGTACTTGGGGCATGGGGAGGTAAAATCTGTTAGGGGGGAGGGTCAGAGGCAAACGCAAAAACCGCATGGCCGGGAACATTTGTTAAATGCAAACTTCTTGCATCTGAGCCCGTGGTCGGCGAGACTGGTTTTTCGTGCTTCGTCTCCTGGCATCCTTGATCTTCGCCGCGTACCTCTGGTTCGGCGGCCAGGCCTTCGCGCAAACCCAACCGGTCGTGGTCTCCAGTTTCACCGTAATCCATGACTGGGTGCAAACCATTGGTGGAAAGGACTTTGAGACGATTAATATCATTCCTCCCCGCAGCGAGGCCCACGGCTTTCAACTCAGCCCGCACCACGCGAAAGACCTCCGCCGGGCCAGCGTGATCGTCGGGATGAGCCCGGAGTTCGAGCCCTGGCTCGCCGCCTGGGCTAAGGCCAATGGGCGTTCCGACACCATCCTTTGGCTTAATGATTATAATGGCATTC
>RFRI01000384.1 GCA_009924535.1 Verrucomicrobiota bacterium | reverse complement strand
GACCGTAACGGCCTCCGCCCTTCCCGCTACTACGTGACCAAGGATGACTACGTCATCATGGGCTCCGAAGCCGGCGTCCTCCCCGTCGACCCCGCCAACGTCGCCTCCAAGGGCCGCCTCCAGCCGGGCCGCATGTTCCTCGTGAACATGGAAGAAGGCCGCATCGTCGCCGACGAGGAGATCAAGCAGCAGATCGCCTCCCAGAAGCCGTACCGCGAGTGGCTCGACAAGAACCTCATCAAGCTCGCCGACATCGCCGACGCGCCGGCCGCCACGCCGTCGTCGCACAGCAACACCGTCCAGCGCCAGCTCGCTTTCGGCTACAGCTTCGAAGACCAGCGCAAGCTGCTCGTCCCGATGGCCAAGGATGGCGTCGAAGCCACCGGCTCGATGGGCACGGACATCCCGCTCGCCGTCCTCTCGAACAAGTCGAAGCTCCTCTACGACTACTTCAAGCAGCTCTTCGCGCAGGTCACCAACCCGCCGATCGACTGTATCCGCGAGGAGATCGTCACCTCCTCCGTCACGACCATCGGACCCGAGCGCAACCTGCTCGACCCGAACCCCTCCAGCTGCCACCTGATCGAGCTCCAGTCGCCGATCCTCACCAACGAGGAACTCGCCAAGCTCCGCCACGTCGCCCACGGCCAGTTCAAGTCCGTCACCATCCCGACCCTCTTCGACGCCAAGAAAGGCGCGAAGGGCCTCGAGGAGGCGATGGACGAAGTCTGCCGCCAGGCCGGCCTGCACATCGACGCCGGCATCAACCTCATCATCCTGAGCGACCGCGGCGTCGACCGTAACAACGCCGCCATCCCGCCCCTGCTCGCCGTCTCCGGCCTGCACCACTACCTGATCCGCGAAGGCAAGCGCACCAAGGTCGGCCTCATCCTCGAGTCCGGCGAACCGCGCGAAGTCCACCACTTCTGCACGCTCATCGGCTACGGTTGCGCGGGCATCAACCCCTACCTGGCGTTCGAGACCCTCGACGACATGATCAAGCAGGGCCTGCTCGTCGGCGTGGACCATTACACGGCCTGCAAGAACTACGTGAAGGCCGCCACCAAGGGCATCGTCAAGGTCGCCTCCAAGATCGGCATCTCGACCATCCAGAGCTACCTCGGCGCCCAGATCTTCGAGTGCGTCGGCCTCCAGCAGAAGGTCGTCGACAAGTACTTCACCGGCACGGCCACCCGCATCGAAGGCGCCGACGTCGCCGCCATCGCCGAAGAGACCCTCGAGCGTCATCGCCGCGCCTTCCCCGATCGCGTCGACACCCCCGCCACCCTTGAGGTCGGCGGCGACTACCAGTGGCGTAACGAAGGCGAAGGCCACCTCTTCAGCCCGCAGGTCATCCACTCGCTGCAGAAGGCCGTCCGCACGAACAACTACGACACCTTCAAGGTCTACTCCGGCCTGGTGAACAACCAGATGCAGCAGATCTTCACGCTGCGCGGCCTGCTCCAGTTCAAGGCCCGCACGCCGGTCGACATCAGCGAGGTCGAATCCGCCGAAAGCATCCTCAAGCGCTTCAAAACGGGCGCGATGAGCTACGGCTCCATCTCCTCCGAGGCCCACGAGGCCCTCGCGATTGCGATGAACCGCATCGGCGGCAAGTCCAACACCGGCGAAGGCGGCGAAGACCCGGCGCGCTTCACCTGGACCAACGAACAGGGCGACTCCAAGAACTCCGCCATCAAGCAGGTCGCTTCCGGCCGCTTCGGCGTCACGAGCCGTTACCTGACCAACGCCAAGGAAATCCAGATCAAGATGGCCCAGGGCGCGAAGCCCGGCGAAGGCGGCCAGCTCCCCGGCGGCAAGGTCTA
>RFRI01000383.1 GCA_009924535.1 Verrucomicrobiota bacterium | reverse complement strand
GGCTCGGGCACCGCGGTGAGCGTGACAAGATGATTGCCCGAGTCCCAGGCGATCGACCAGAGGCCGGCGCTCGAGGCGCTGCCGTCGGAATACTTGAACTGGCTGACGTCGAACTGGAAGACGTCGCTGATGTTCTCGTTCGTGTTCAGGAGCACATTGCCGGCCACGGTCGCGAAGTTGAAGACGCGGATCGAGGACGCACCAGCGGGGGCATCGAAGTTGAGCGGATTGCCGAGGGTCGTGCCGTTGCCGTTGCCGGCCAGCGAGACGATCTTGAGGTTGATCTTATTTCCGGCGCTAGCGTATCGGAGGTCGAGGTTGCCGCTCAGCGCCAGCTTATCGTAGCCAGGGTTGACGGTGGCCTCGGTGGCATCCTGGACCTGCCAATCGAAGGTCGAACCGCCGTCGAGGCGCATGGTCGTACCGCCGAGCGTACCCGGAGAATTACCTGGGCCGACGGTCGAACCGGACGACGCCGTGACATTACCGACGGTACCGGAACCACCGAGCTTGGAGCCGGCCGCCAAGCTGACGTTGCCGACCGTACCGTTGACGGAGAGGAGGCCGGCGCTGACGTCGAGGTCCACGGTCGGGGCGATGACGGTGCTGGCGATCTTGAGCGAGCCACTGCCCTGCTTCTGGAGCGTGGTGCTACCCGAACCGGTCACCGTCGGGGCGGTGGTGAACACGACGTTGTTGGCGCCGAGGTCGAGCTTGGCGGTGGAGCCGGCAGCGACCTCAAGGTTGACCGGGGTCGTGTTGCCCGCTTCCCAGCGCACCGTGGCGTTATTGGCGACGGCCAACGTGGCGCCGGAAGGCAAGGCGCCGGACTCGAGGCCGATCGTGGAGCCCGCTCCGGTGTCGATGCGGATATCACTCTTGAAGCGGTTCGCGCCGTTGGCGCCGCCACCGATGACCCAGACCCCGGTACCGTCGATGGCGAGGGTCGCCAGGGCGGTGCTGTTGGCGTCCAGCGTCGGGGCGAAGCGGTTGGTGCCGGTGTTATTAGCCGTGAGCTTAAGCGCCGGAGCCGTGCCAGTGGTGGCGAGAATCGAGGAGGACGTGAACTCCAGCGTACCCGTGCCGGTCGCGGCGATGCCGGCGGAACCGCCGACCGTGAAGCTGCGGGCCGTGCTGGTGTTGCTCGCGCCGTTGAACTCAAGCGTCGCCCCGGAGGCCAGCGTGAGGTTGGCCGGGTCGGTCAGCGAGCTGGCGCCGAGCGAGCTGCTCGTATCAGAGAGGAACGCCGCCTTGATCACCGCCGAGTTGCCGCTGGCGGCGGTGGCTCCGGTGTAGAAGTTCGGGGTCGTCAGGGTGAGGTTACCGCCATCCGACTTCGAGAGGCCGCCCGTACCGGTCAGGACCGTATCCACCGAAGAAGAGCCCGTCGTGACTACCGCCGATGCGTCCGGACCGCCGCGGATGAAGCCGCCCGTAGCGACGGTGATCGCGTTCGCGACGCCGAGATTGTTGAGGTTCAGCGTGGCGCCGCTGGCCACGGTGACCGCGCCGGAACCGAGGGATCCAAGGTTGCCGATGATGAGCGTGCCGGCGTTGACCGCCGTGCCGCCGCCGAAAGTATTGGCCGAGCTGAGCGTCAACGTGCCGGCCGTGGCCTTGATCAGCGAACCATTGGCGCCGGCGATCAGCCCGGCGAAGGTGCCGTCGTTGACGGTCAGGGCGGTCGTACCGAGATTAACCGTGCCGCCGTTGAGCGTACCGATGGAAGCCGTGGCGCCGTTGAGGTTCAACGTGCCCGTGGTGAGGGTCGTGACCGTGGCGACGCCGCCCACGGTGGTCGTGCCGCCGTTGACGGTCGTCACGGTC
>RFRI01000382.1 GCA_009924535.1 Verrucomicrobiota bacterium | reverse complement strand
CGATTCGTCGGATGGTCGAGAAGCGGCTCGCCGAAAAAGCCAGCCCGCGCCAGGCGGCGCTCGATGCGATCAAGCTCATCCTCTGCTCCCCTTCCTTCCTGTACCTAAGCGAGGTCACCAAGGAAGGCGACCGCCCCCTGCAGCCCTACGACCTCGCCACCCGCCTCTCTTACGCCCTCTGGGCTGCGCCGCCCGACGAGGCCCTGACCGCCTCGGCAGCTTCCGGCAAACTCACCGGTGACGGGGAACTAAAGAAGGAAATCGGACGCCTGCTGGCCGATGAACGCGTCAACGGCTTCGTCAACGGCTTCCTGGATAGCTGGCTGAACCTGCGCGACCTCGGTGGCATGCCGCCCCCGCGCGAATCGAATCGGGCCTATTACGCCGAGGACCTACCCGCATCGATGAAGACCGAGGTGCGCCTGTTCTTCCGCGACATGCTCAAGGACAACCTCCCGGTGAGCCAATTCCTGCGCGCCGACCACACCTTCGTCGACAAGAAGCTGGCCAAGCTCTATGACCTGCCCGAGCAGAAGACCCTGCGCCTGGCCGACGGCTTCCAGAAGGTCAGCCTCAAGGGCGATACGCACCGCGGCGGCCTGCTCGGCATGGCGGCCGTGCTGACGGTCAGCGCCAACGGCGTGGAAACTTCGCCGGTCATCCGCGGGGCCTGGGTCAGCGAGAATATCCTCGGCATCAAGCCGCCCCCGCCGCCCGATACCGTACCCGCCATCGAACCCGACGTCAGCGGCACCACCACGATCCGCGAACGCCTCGCCAAGCACAGCACCGACCGCGCGTGCGCCGAGTGCCATCGCAAGATCGACCCGCTCGGCTTCAGCCTGGAGTCCTTCGATCCGGTCGGCCGCTGGCGCGTCACCTACGCGAAGCCCAAGAAAGGCGCGGCGCCCAAGATCGACACCTCCGGCGAGTTCGCCTCCGGCAAGACCTACCAGGACTTCGCCGGCTTCCGCGACATCCTGCACGACACGCGCGAGGAACAGTTCACCCGCCACCTCATCCGCTCGCTGCTCGCCTATAGCACCGGTCGCCTCATGGAGCCAGCCGACGAGTTCGCCGTCGACCGTATCCACGAGAAGGTGAAGAAGCAGGGCCTCGGCCTGCGCAGCCTCGTCGTCGAGTGCCTGACCAGCGACGTCTTCCGTTCGCGCTGAGCCGCGAGCGGCCCACAAGGGGCCGGCCGGCCCAGGTGAGACGATAGTGCTACCCACTGAAACAAGGGGAGTAGTAAGCTGTCAGAATGAGAGTAGAATAACTACACCCCATGAGCGACCCCCTCGAGCTGACCCGCCGCCGCTTCCTCAGCCAGATGACCACCGGCATGACGGGGCTGGCCTTGTCGCGCCTGCTCATGAGCGACCTCGGCGCAGCGGTGCCGCCCGGCGCGCACTTCGCCCCGAAGGCCAAGCAGGTCCTCCAGATCTTCTGTCCCGGCGCGGCTTCGCACATCGACCTCTGGGACCACAAGCCCGACCTCATCAAATTCGACGGCACCCCCCTGCCCGGTCCGGCCGAGGTGACCTTCCAAGGCAAGAACGGCAACCTGATGAAGTCGCCGTGGGATTTCAAACCCGCCGGCAAGAGCGGCAAGATGATCACGTCGAACCTGCCGCACATGGCGAAGCACGTCGATGACATCGCGTTCATCCATTCGATGACCTCGCGCAGCAACACCCACGGCCCGGGCTGCGTCGCGATGAACACGTGCTTCACCCGCGACGGGTACCCCAGCGCCGGCACCTGGGTCAGCCACGCGCTCGGTTCGCTCAACCAGAACCTGCCGACCTACGTCTCCATCCAGGACGTCCG
>RFRI01000381.1 GCA_009924535.1 Verrucomicrobiota bacterium | reverse complement strand
GTGGGCGGTCGAGCGCTCCTGGGAGGTGCCCATCGAGTAGCCGTTGTTCTCGACGACGAAGATCATCGGGAGGTCCCAGAGGGAGGCCAGGTTGTAGGCTTCATGGACCGCGCCTTGGTTGACCGCGCCGTCGCCCATGTAGGCGAGGCAGCTGCCTTTGAGGCCCATGTACTTGACGGCGTAGGCGAGGCCGGTGCCGAGGGGGGCTTGGCCGCCGACGATGCCGTGGCCGCCCCAGTAGTTCTTGTCCGGGGCGAAATAGTGCATCGAGCCGCCCTTGCCTTGGGAGCAGCCGGTGACGCGACCGGTCAGTTCGGCCATGCACTCGTTCATGCCCATGCCGACCATCAGGCCGTGACCGTGGTCGCGGTAACCCGTGATGATATGATCATGCTTGCCCAGCAGGGAGATGGTCCCGGCGGCGACGGCCTCCTGGCCGACGTAAAGGTGAAGGAATCCGCCGATCTTACCCTGCTGGTAGATGCGGATGCAGCGCTGCTCGAAATGGCGGATACGAGCCATTTTGGTGTAAAGGGCGATCTTCTCGGCCTTTGACATGGACGCGTTGACCGGATCTTTGGCGTATTCCGAAGGGCCGGCAGGGCGCTTCAGGGATTCCGGGTGGGTAAGGACAGCGGGCTTGGCCACGGTAGTTCGTTTGGGTTGATTGGAGGGGTCTGGCGGGGAAGGTCAAGCGTCCCCTCCCTTGGGCTCAATTTGCCTTGACCCGCCTTGCCGCCACCCTCCCTTTTCCTCTATCCTGCGTTCGTCTCAGGATATCGACCCCTTATATGGAAGAAACCCACGAGGCTTTGGCCCGCGAATTCACCGTTCAGAACCGGATGGGCATCCACACCCGCCCGGCCGCCCAGATCGTCCGCCTGGCGAACCGCTACCCGGACGTCGAAATCACCGTCTCCAAGGATGAAGAGTCCGTGAACGGCAAGAGCATCATGGGCCTCATGATGTTGGCCGCCGGCCAGGGCTCGAAGCTTCGCTTCTCCGCCCGCGGCAAGGACGGCGCCGCTCTCCTCGGAGAGATGGAGGCCCTGTTCGCGCGCAAGTTCGACGAGTCCTGACCCTTCCCCCATGTACGCCCTCCTCGCCTCCCTGATTTTCGTCGCCGCCGGCGAGGTGGCGCCGCCGCCCCCTCCCGCCGTTCCGGACGCCGAAGTGGTGCGTTACCTCAAGCCCAGCGAGTTGATCGAGTGGAATAGCGCCCTGCGCATCAGCACGGCAGGTGAGTCCCGCGCGAGGACCGGCCAAAGTATCCTCAAGACCAGCGGTGCCACCGTCCCTGACAGCAAGGCCCCCAAGATCGGCGGCCTCACCGAGACGCCCGAGCAGGCCAAGGCCCGCGCCCAGAAGATGATCGACGAGGGCAACTCGCAGATCCAGCAGGCCTTGCCTGTGCTGACACGTCTGCGCACCGCCGCTGCCGCGCGCGTTGCGGAGAAGACCAAGCCGGTCAGCTTTTCCGTCGAAGTCGCCCCGGCCGCCTGGAATCTCGCCGTCGCGCAGTCCGTCGTCCGCATCCAGAAGCAGGCGCGTGACCTCGGCTACGCCAAGGTGCATTTCATCGGTTCGATCAGCCTGCTCGGCGATGGTAAGCTCAACCGACCGGAAGACCTTTCCGCCGACATCCGCTCCGCCTGGAACAAGGTCGACGACAAGTCTCTCGCGCCCGCTCCGGCCGAAGGATATTCCTACGTTCCTGGCGCCGACAAGGGCGCGCCGTCCCTTTCCAAGAGCCTCCCTGCGGCCACCGCGCCCAAGCAGGTCGCCGTGGTCTGGGCTGAATTCTACGCCGCGCCGGTCGCCGTCATCAGGGA
>RFRI01000039.1 GCA_009924535.1 Verrucomicrobiota bacterium | reverse complement strand
GGCGGATCACGAAACGCGTCCTGAACGTCGTGGATGAGCACACCATCCCGCGTCGTGATCCACGCCGCGCCGAGGATGGCGAGCACGCCGACGGCCGCCACGACGAAGGGCCCGAGCGCGCCGTAGAGCAGCGTGTTGAGCGCCACGGCGCCGCCGATGACGCCGCGGTCCCAGCCGGTCGCCGCCTCGAGCTGCACGGTCAGCAGGCCGGGCAGCACCGAGATCGCGAGAAAGAAGACGGGACCAAAGACCGTCGTGATGATGAACCACTTCGTGCGGACGCGCTCGAGATACTCGCGCTTGATGACGGCCATCAGCTTGCGGCGATTAACCATGACCCGTCATCCCCGGCTCGATACCTACCGCGCCGACTTTTTCGAGGAAAATCTGGTGCAGCGAGGGTTGCACCAGTTCAAAACGCTCCAGATCGACGCCGGAGGCCACGATCGTGCGAAGCAGCTCCTGTGGATTCGCGCCCTTGTGCAGCTTGAGTTCGAAAAACCGGTTCTGATCGTCGATTTTGTCGATCATCGGCAATCCCTTCAGCATCTCCGCGATGCGCTCGCGCCCGCCGGCCACGCTCAATGCCACGTTGTTGGCGCCATGCTCCGCCTTACCCCATTACTCGGCCTCTTCGTGGCAGCACTCGCTGGTGCGCAGGGCGAGCCGTTGCCAGACCTGCCCGATCCGCTCGGCCGTGCTGGCATGATGGCGGCCGTCCTGCGCGAACCGGACGGCAGCGAGACCATCGTCGCCGCGGGCGGCACCAACTTCCCCGACAAGATGCCCTGGCAGGGTGGCCAGCGGAAATACCACAAGGAAATCCTCAAGCTCGCGCGCAAGGACGGCGTCTGGAGCTGGAGCAAAATCGGCGATCTGCCCGAAGGGCTGGTCGGGGCGGCTTTTTGTCCGACGCCTAAACGCGACGGACTGGTCATCGCCGGCGGAGCCTCTGCCGAAGGACATCGCGCGGACGTCTGGGTCGTCGGTCTTGATGGCAAGGTCACGCGCTTCGCCGAAAGCATGACCCGCCCACGCGCCTACGCCGGCTTCACCTCGGCCAACGGACACCTGATCGTCATCGGCGGCATCACCCGGCCTGACGACACCACCGCCATCGCCACGCTGACCTCGCTCGACCTGGACGATCCCGACAAACCTTGGCGCACGACCGACGCCGACCCGAGCTACGGACGCATCATCCCGCTCGTGGGCGCAGGGCTGCGCAAACTCGTCTGGGGCGGCGGCTGCTCGCTCTCGGAAAAAGACGGTAAGCCGTTCCGCGACTACCACGAGAACCTCGCCTATCAGTCGACCGACGGCGAAGGTAATCGCTTCCACGGATTGCCGAACAAGCTCGCTGGCGCCGCTGGCCCGGGCGTGCTGTCACAGACGCATCTATTCTTCGTCGGGGGCGACGACGGCACCCAATACGGCGCCTAAGGTGACCCGCTGGCCCATCCCGGCCAAATACCGATGAACGAAACTCCTTCCGTCTCCCGCACGGCCTGGCTGGTCGTCATGCTCCTCATTCCGGTCGCATTACTCAACTACCTCGACCGGCAGATGCTCGCGACGATGAAGTCGTCCATGATCGGCGACATCCCGGAGATCCAGACCAAGGCGCAGTGGGGGCTGATCCTTGGTTCGTTCAAATGGGTCTACGCGGTTTTCAGCCCGATCGGCGGCTACCTCGCCGACCGAGTCAGCCGACGCCACGTCATCTGCTTCAGCCTGTTCACCTGGTCCGCGATCACGTGGGCCACGAGCCAGGTCCACAGCTACGACCAGCTGCTCTGGACGCGAGCCATCATGGGTATCAGCGAAGCCTTCTATATCCCTGCCGCGCTGGCGCTCATCGCCGACTATCACCTCGGCCCGACGCGATCGCGAGCGGTCGGTCTCCATCAGATGGGCATCTATGCTGGCGTGATCATCGGCGGGTTCGCCGGCTACGCCGCAGATAACCCAGACCTCGGCTGGCGTGGCGCTTTCGCGTGGTGCGGGCTGCTCGGCATCGCTTACTCCATCCCGCTATTCCTGTTCCTGCGGAATCGTCCGGCCAGCAGCCAGCCGGCGACCCGGCCCACCGCGAACTCGACGGTCGGGGCGCTGCTCGGCAATCCGAGTTTCCTGCTGCTGGTGCTCTTCTTCACCCTGCCCGCGATGGCGGCCTGGATCGTGCGCGACTGGATGCCCGACATCCTCCGCGAACGCTTCAGCCTCGGACAAGGCAAGGCAGGCATCTCCGCGGTGCTTTACTGGCAGGTCGCGGCGATCGCCGGGGCGGTGCTGGGCGGCTGGCTCGCCGACCGCTGGATACGCACGAACGTCCGCGGACGCATCTTCGTGAGCGTCATCGGCACGTCGCTGCTCCTGCCCGCTCTGTTCGGGGTCGGCAACGCCTCGACCTTGGGCGTGGCCGTCTGCTTCCTGATCGTCTTCGGCCTCGGCTGGGGTTTCTTCGACTGCAACAGCATGCCGATCCTCTGCCAGCTTGTCGGGCCACAGCATCGGGCCACCGGCTACGGGCTGATGAACTTCGTGAGTATCAGCTGCGGAGGATTCGCCGACTGGATCTTCGGTACCCTGCGCGACCGGCAGATGCCGCTGAACGCCATCTTCGGCGTCTTCGCGGGCATCGCCCTGCTTTCCATCTTCATCGCGCTGCGCATCAAGCCCCGCGACACCCACCTCTCCTGACCATGTCCTCCTTCAAGTTCACCGGCCTCTGCACGGCCACCCACACGCCTTTTCATGCTGACGGCTCGCTGAACCTCGCCGTCGTGGAGCGGCAGGCCGCCTTCCTGCGCGGCCACGGCATCACGTCGGTCTTCATCGGCGGCACCACCGGCGAAAGCAGTTCGCTCACCGCCGCCGAACGCGCGGCCTTGAATGACCGCTGGGCCGCCGTGGGTCCGGCCACCGGCATCGACGTCGTCGTGCACGTCGGCGCCAACTGCCTGACCGAAGCCGCCCAGCTCGCCGCGCATGCGGAAAAGAACCAGGCTAAGGCGGTCTCGATGATCGCCCCTTCCTATTTCAAGCCGCGCACGATGGCGGACCTCGTGGCCAGCTGCGCGATGGTGGCGAAAGCCGCTCCGCGTACACCGTTCTATTATTACGATATTCCGGGCATGACCGGCATCAGCGGATTCCCGGTCGACGAGTTCCTCAAGACCGCCTCATCGATCATCCCGAACCTCGCGGGCGTGAAGTATTCCAATCCCGACCTCGACGCGATGCGTCGGGCGCAGACGCTCGAAGGCGGCCGCTTCGACCTGCCCTTTGGCGTTGATGAACGCTTCCTGTTGGCGCTACGCGCGGGGGCGACGGCCGGCGTCGGCAGCACCTATAACTTCAACCCCGGCCCCCTGCTGCGCACGATGGCGGCGCATGCGAAAGGTGACGCCGCCTTGGCCGAAGCCGAACAAGCCAAGGTACAGCCAGTCGTCGATATTCTCGCCAGACGCGGGTACATGGGCGCCGCCAAGGCCTTGATGGGCCATCTAGGGGTGCCCCTAGGACCCGCCCGCCTGCCCAACGGCAACCCCGACGCCGCCGAGACCAAGAAGATGATCGGTGAACTCGAAGCCATCGGCTTCTTCAGCTGGAATTTCTGATCATGCGACTCGCCCTATTTCTTTGCCTGCTCTCCGTCCGCTCCCTCGCGGCGGACGGCACGGACGTCATCGTCTTCGAAGCCAAGCGGAACCTTCCCCACCCCTCGGTGCGCATCCCTTCGCTGCTCCGCACGCTGAAGGGCACGCTGCTCGCCGTCGCCGAAGGACGCGACAAGCCCACCGACCAGGCCGGCAACGACTTGGTGATCTCCTTCTCGAAGGACGAAGGCGCGACTTGGTCCAAGCCAGTCGTCGCCTACGAACAGGGCGCGGACAGCTGCAATAACCCTTGCCTCGTCCAGGAAACGAAGTCCGGACGTATCTTCCTCTTCTACCAGACCTTCCCTGCTGGCGGACATGAGTTCGGCGGCTTGCCCGTCGGCCCGGCCGACCCGAAGGGCAACCGATCCTGCTTCGTGACCTCCGATGACGACGGCCTGACATGGAGCAAGCCGTCCGACGTCTCCGCGACGTTGAAGCCCGATGAAGCCATCACCACCGCTTCCGGCCCGGGCATCGGCATCGAACTGAAGTCTGGCCCCAAGGCAGGCCGACTGGTCATTCCCTTCAACTCCCAGGACGCGAAGAAGAACTTCTTCAACTGGGTCGCCTATAGCGACGACGCTGGCGCCACCTGGAAGCGCGGCGAGAAAGTCCCGCAGACTGAAACCATCCAACTGAACGAAGTCCAGGTAGCGGAGTCAGTGGGCGGTGGACTTTATCTGAATGCGCGCAGCTGGAGAAAAGGGGCCAGCCTCCGCAAGGTCTCGTGGTCTCAAAACGCTGGCGAGACCTGGACTCAGGCTACTGAGGACGCTCATCTGCCCGACCCGATCTGCCAAGGCAGCCTGCTGCGTCTAGATGAGAGCACCATCGCCTTCCTTAATGCCGCCGGACCCAGGCGCGCCAACGGCACGCTGCGCCTCACGCACGATGATGGCCATACGTGGGCGAGCTCACGCCTCACCTTCCCCGGCCCCTTCGCTTACAGCAGCATGGCTCTCCTTAAGGACGGACGTATCGGCGTGCTGTACGAGCCGGCCAGCAACACCGTCGTCAAGTTCCGCGTCATCGACCCGACGACGCGCTGAACCTCAGTCGTTGGGGATGAACGGCGTCGATACGGCCGCGGCGACAGGCTCGCCGTAATAATATTGTATGGCACCCGCGAGGAATTCCTTCACGTCATCGGCGAGGAAGGCACCGAAGTCGATATCCTTGCCCTGAGAGGCCACCACGATTGCCGCCGAGGGCTTATCGTCCTCGCTCGAACCTCGAAAAGCCAGCGACACCTTGGCTTCGTCGCCGACCGGCAGACGCCACGTCCAGCCGACATAGGGCAGAATCCGCCAGCGCACGACGACCAGGTCGTCCGTCAGCTCGATGCGATACCGGGCGACGGTGAAGGCGAAGCCTACGAGGAAGAACGGGACGTAGAATAAGGCTAGACCGAGGTAGTGCCACCAGGCGGCCTGCGCAACAAGGGCACCACTCACCTTCACAGAGCCGCGGGAAAGCCCGTAAAACATGGCCACGCAATGGACAGTGGTGAAGGTCAGCCAGAACCAGCCGAAACACCCGCCCATGCGGGTCTCATAGACGGTCGCCTGAAAGCCGATGATCGCAGAAACTTTCGGATGCCCCTTGGCGAGTTCCTCGGCCGTCAGCACCTTCGCCGGACGGCCGGCGAGTAGCGCGGCGTTCCGCACCGTCGCCGATTCCTTCATTGCGGCCAGCTTGGCGAGGAAGTCTTCGCGTATGCCCATGCGATGAACTTGGCCGAGCTCACCGCTACGCGCAATCCGCTATCTTATCGGCGATAAGCTAACCCAGACTTGAACCAAAGGGGATTCTGGCTGTCGATAAGACAACCCCATGCGAAACCTCCTCGCCCTGCTCCTCCTGCCCTTAGCCTCCCTGGCCGACGGCACCAAATACTCCGTGAGTTATCCGGCCTCGGACAAGCCCGGCGAACTCATCTTCGCCTCCACCTACAACCTCTGGCTACCCGAAGGCGTTAAGACCGTCCGGGGCATCATCGTGCACCAGCATGGCTGCGGCTTGGGCTCGAACAAGGGCGCGGTGACCGTCGCCGACGATCTGCACTGGCAAGCCCTCGCCCGCAAATGGAACTGCGCCCTCGTCGGCCCGGTGATCGGCGAGCCCGATAAGGCCAACTGCCGCATGTGGTGCGACCCCCGCAACGGCTCCGATAAGACCTACCTGCGGGCTCTGGCAGACCTCGCCAAGCAGACTGGCCATCCCGAAGTAGCGACCGCTCCTTGGTGCCTCTGGGGCCATAGCGGCGGCGGCTTCTGGTCCAGCATCATGCAGGCGAAATACCCCGAGCGCATCGTCGCGATCTGGTTCCGCTCCGGCACGGCCTACTCCTATTGGCAGCTGCCCGAAGACAAGACCAAGGAACGCCAGATTCCCGAAGTCGTCCTGCCTCCCGAGGCTTACGAGATCCCGATGATGTCCAACCCGGGCGTGAAGGAAAACGGCGACAAGCGCTTCAACACCGCATGGACCGGCAACCTCGCGATGTTCAAGGCCTATCGAGCTAAGGGCGCGCCGATCGGCTTCGCCCCGGACCCGCTCACCTCGCACCAGACCGGCGATCAGCGCTACGCCTCCATCGCGTTCTTCGATGCGTGCCTCGAACTTCGCCTGCCGGAATCCGGCAACCAGCTCCGCAAGATCGATCAGTCCAAAGGTTGGATCTCGCCCCTGCTCGGCAACGAAGCCAAGCCCGCCGGCGAATTTTCCGGCGACAAGGCAGAAACCAACTGGCTGCCTAACGCCGCGTTCGCCAAGGCCTGGACGGAATACGTGAAGACCGGCGCGACGAACGACACCACCCCGCCACCCCCGCCCTTCAACATTGCGACCAAGGCTATCGCCGAAGGCGTCGAACTGACCTGGGATGCGCATGCCGACTTCGAAAGCGGCCTCCGCCAGTTCCTGATCAAGAAGGACGGCCAAGTCGTCGGCCGCGTACCGGAGAAGCTCGCGAGCCCCTTCGGTCGTCCGCTCTTCCAGGGCATGAGCTACGGCGACACTCCCTCCCAGCCGCTCGCGCAGATGCGCTTCGTCGACAAGGGCGCCAAGGTCGGCTCTAAATATGAAGTCGTCGCGGTGAACACCGTCGGCCTCGAGTCCAAGTAAGCACGGGTGGTATGGACAACAAAAAGGGCCGCCCATCGGGCGGCCCTTTGCTTTACCTAAGACCGGGGATTATTCGCCCCAGGAGCAGGTGTTGCCGGCGTACTGGGCGCGGTTGCCAAGTTCCTGCTCGATGCGGAGGAGCTGGTTGTACTTGGCGACGCGGTCGGAGCGGCAGAGGGAGCCGGTCTTGATCTGGCCGGCGTTGAGGCCGACGGCGATGTCCGCGATGGTGGCGTCTTCCGTCTCACCCGAGCGGTGCGAGATGATGGCGGAGTAGCCGGCGCGCTGGGCCATGGCCACGGCGTCGAAGGTCTCGGTCAGGGAACCGATCTGGTTCACCTTCACGAGGATCGAGTTGGCGGTCTTGGTCTTGATGCCGCGGGAGAGGAACTCGGTGTTGGTGACGAAGAGGTCGTCGCCGACGAGCTGGGTGTCGGCGCCCATGGCGTCGGTGGCCTTCTTCCAGCCGGTCCAGTCGGCCTCGGAGAAGCCGTCCTCGATCGAGACGATCGGGTAGCGCTTCTGCAAGTCCTGGTAGAACTTGATCATCTGATCGGAGTTGCGCTGGGACTTATCGGACTTGTGGAAGGTATACTTGCCGGTCTTCTCGTCGAAGAACTCGGAAGCGGCGACGTCGAGGGCGAGGAAGACTTCCTTGCCGAGCTTGTAACCGGAGGCCTTGACGGCCGCGGCGATGGCTTCGAGGGCGGCTTCGTTGGAAGCGACCTTCGGGGCGAAACCGCCTTCGTCGCCGACGGAAGTGGAGAGACCCTGGGCCTTCAGCACCTTCTTGAGGGCGTGGAAGATCTCGGTGCCCATGCGGAGGGCTTCGCTGAAGGACTTGGCGCCCTTCGGGACGATCATGAATTCCTGGATGTCGACCGGGGCGTCGGAGTGGGCGCCGCCGTTCATGATGTTCATGAGCGGGATCGGGAGGACCTTGGCGTTCGGGCCGCCGATGTAGCGGTAGAGGGGCTGGCCGAGGGCGGCCGCGGAAGCATGCGCGGCGGCCATGGAGACGCCGAGGATGGCGTTGGCGCCGAGCTTGCTCTTGTTCTTCGTGCCATCGAGGCCGATCATCGCGGTGTCGATGCCGATCTGGTCCTGCGCGTCATGACCGACGAGGAGGGAGGCGATCTCTTCGTTCACGTTCTCGACGGCCTTGAGGACGCCCTTGCCGTTGTAGCGCTTCTTCGGGTCGATGCCCTTGGCGAAGGCCTTCGGGCTCACGTCGCTGTCGCGGAGCTCGTGGGCTTCGTAGGTGCCGGTCGAGGCGCCGGACGGGACGGCCGCGCGACCGCGGACGCCGGAGGCGAGGACGACATCGACTTCGATGGTGGGATTGCCGCGGGAGTCGAGGATCTCGCGGGCTTTGATATCAACGATTTGGGTGCTGCTCATGATGGAAAATGAAGTCCCATAGGGGTAGGGACAAGGGGGGTGGATGAGCGAGAAAAAAGGTGTTCCTTCCGATCGCCCTGCCCTGCGGAAAACCCGCCAAACAAGTGCCCCGGACTGGGGTTTCCAGGCCGGGGCTTCGAAGTGGTGGGGTTAGATGGACTTGAACCATCGACCTCCTGAATGTCAATCAGGCGCTCTAACCAACTGAGCTATAACCCCAAGAAAGAGGAAAGTGAACAAAGGGAGCCGACCGCCCGCTGGCAAGCCTTCAATGCACGTCCCCGAGATAGGTCGCGGAACCGTCCTTCAGGGCCTTGGCGATGACCTCCCCCAAGCCCTTGGGAGAAAGGGGGTAATCCGCCAGCCGGGCCAACGGCAACCACTCGAAACCGACCTGCCGGCGATCGCGCTCCCGGCCCTCCCCGATGGGGGAAAGGTCGTCGCACAGGCAATGGAAGACCGCTTCGACCTGATGGAAGTGGCCATGGATCCGGTGCATCGCGTGGTTCTTGCCGACGTATTCGCGGAGGTAGAGCAGGCCTTGCGGGACGACGTTGAGACCGAGCTCTTCCAGGACTTCGCGGCGCACGGTGTCGCGCAACGTCTCACCATGATTCTGCCCGCCACCCGGCAGGACGAGGAACTCCCCCTCTTCGGTACGGATGCGCACGGTCAGAATATCGCCGCCGCGCAAGATGACGGCACGGGCCGCCGTCCGGACCCCGGAGGAAGCACTACCGGACTGGCGACGAGGAGCGGACACGAGGCCACACTACCCGGACCAGCCGGACAGTGAAGCCGTAAAGCATGGGCGGAATCCGCCCGGCTCAGGACATCAGCTTCTCGTCGATCTCCTGGTTGCCGTGGACGGCCTTCACGTCGTCCAAGGCCTCGAGGGCGTCGATGAGTTCCAGCACCTGCTTGGCGACGGCGGCGTCGCTGACCGGCACGGGAATGCTCGAGATATAGGACAATTCCGCGGACTCCGGCTTGATGGACTTCTCCTGGAGGGCCTTGGAGATGGCGTCGAAGGCGGAGATCGGGGAAAGCACCTCGAAGTGGTCGCCGTTGTTCACGACGTCTTCGGCGCCGGCCTCGAGGACGAGCTCCATGAGGGCGTCTTCGCCGATCTGGGAGGCGCCGATGAGGAACTGCCCCTTCTTGAGGAAGCTGTGGGA
>RFRI01000380.1 GCA_009924535.1 Verrucomicrobiota bacterium | reverse complement strand
TCGTATTCCGGACCGTAGTTCTTGGCGACGTAGCGGGAGATCTCTTCGCGGAACTGCTGGGTGCCGCGGTTATCCGTGTAGGAGGTGCGCCCCTTCTCAAGGGAAGAGATCGCGGCCTCGCGGATGTGGTACGGCGTGACGAAGTCGGGTTCGCCGATGCCCAAGGACACGGCGTCCTTCATCTTGGACACGATGGCGAAGAAGTCACGGATGCCCGATTTGGGCAAGGTCGCGACATGTCGCGCCACGAAACGGCCTGAGGAATCCATTTTCAGGTACGGCTCAGGGGCTGACCGAGGGCTGGTCGCGGCGGGAACCTTCGGCGTTCACGATGAAGCCGTCCTTCTTGTAGGCACGGAGGAAGAAATGGGTCGAAGTGCCCTGCACGCCGTCGATGCGGGCGAGGCGCTCATGCACGAAGCCGGCGACCTTGTACAGGTTGTCGGCCGTGACGACGACGAGAAGATCGTAACCGCCGGACATGAGGTAGCAGCTCTCCACCTGTTCGAAACTGGAGATACGTTCGGCGATGCCGTCGAAGCCGCCCACGCCCTCGGTGCGGATCTTGATCTCGATGACCGCGCGGACGCGGTGCTCGGACTCATAGCTCGGGTTCAGCACCGGGCGCATGCCCAACAGGACGCCCTGCTTGCGCAATGCCGCGAGCTCACGGTCCACGGCTTCGGCGCCGAGGCCGAGGATCTGACCGATCTGGGCGGTGTCGAGGGCTTCCCCATCGAGGATGAGCTTGAGTACGGAGTTCATGGCGGAAAATCAGGACTGCGGGAGCGCGCGGCGGGCGCGGACGGCGGCGGCGAGGCCGTCGAGGACCGGGATGGTCTCCTGGAAAGAGATGCACGCGTCGGTGATGCTGCAACCGTAGGCGGAGGCATCCTTGCCCTTCCAGTCCTGACGGCCTTCGACGAGGTGGCTTTCGATCATCACGCCGGCGATCACGCGCGAACCTGCGGCGACCTGGGCGGCGATGTCCGCGGCGACGAGCGGCTGGCGGCGATGGTCCTTCGAGCTGTTGCCGTGGGAGCAATCGATGACGAGACGGGAAGCGAGACCGGCCTTCTGGATCCGGGCCGCGGCATCGGTGACAAACTCGGCGCCGTAGTTCGGTCCGGTGCGGGAACCGCCGCGCAGGATGATGTGCGCATCGGGATTTCCGGAGGTCTGGAAGATGGCGACGACGCCATCCTTAGTGACGGACGGGAACCAGTGGGACGCACGAGCGGAGAGGCAGGCGTCGACGGCGACCTGGATCGAACCATCGGTGCCGTTCTTGAAGCCGACCGGCATGGAAAGCCCCGAAGCGAGCTCGCGATGGATCTGGCTCTCGGTCGTGCGGGCGCCGATGGCGCCGTAGGAGACGAGGTCAGCGACGTACTGAGGGGTGATCGGGTCGAGGAACTCGGTGGCGGACGGGAGGCCCATCTCGGCGATCTGCGCGAGCAGGCCGCGGGCGAGGCGAAGCCCGTCGTTGATGCGGAAGGAGCCGTCGACCTGCGGGTCGTTGATCAGGCCCTTCCAACCGACGGTGGTGCGGGGCTTCTCGAAATAGACGCGCATGACGACCAGGAGGTCGGCGGCATGCTTCTGGGCTTCCTTCTGCAGGAGGGCGGCATACTCCAAGGCGGCCTTGGTATCGTGCACGGAACAGGGGCCGACGATGACCATCAGGCGGTCGTCCTGGCCGGAAATGACCTTGGCGGCGTCCTTGCGGGCGGTCGTGACGACCTCGGTGGCCTTCTCGGAGGCGGGGAGATCCTGGAGCACGAGGGCGGGCGTCAGCAGGGGGTGCTGACTGCGAATGCGAAGATCGTCCGTATTGTGGTACATCGGTGAAGGGCCTTT
>RFRI01000379.1 GCA_009924535.1 Verrucomicrobiota bacterium | reverse complement strand
GAAGCCGGCCAAGGCCGCCAAGGCTAAGAAGAAGTAAGCCTACGCCGCGGGGAACCGCGCGAGGTCGCACTCTTTCCGCAGCGCCCTGCCCTCGCAAAGGTAGGCGGCCATCTCGTCGGCCATGAGCGGAGCCCAGACGGTACCGCGGGGGCCAAGCCCGCCGAACAAGTGCGTCCGCGGCTGCTGCGGATGCGTGCCCATGAAGGGGTGGCTATCCGAGGTGCACGGACGGACGCCGGCGATATGCGCGGTGACCTCGACCTGGACCTCTTCGCCGAAATAGCTCCGGAAGCGACGGATGAGTTTCTCCTTCTGCGGCTCGGTCGGAGCCTCATCCAGCTGATCCCACTGCCAGTTGGTGCCGGTGCGCCAGACACCCTGCCCGAGCGGCAAAGCCCAGCCTTCGCGGTTCAGGATGAAGGGCTTGTCGACGACGTCGGAGCGCAGCGTGAGGGATTCGCCCTTCGCGGGCTGCCAAGGGAGATACTTGAACGGACCACGCTGGGCGGATTTGTAGCCGTCGCAGTAGACGATCGCCCCGGCGCGGACCTGGCGCCAGACGACTCCCTCGGCGGAGGAAGTCACGTCGGCCGGTTCGAAGTTCGCTTCGGCCAGGTTGCCGGCTGCGACCAGTTCCGCGCGGACCTCCGACAGGAGTTTCGGCAGGTCGACCCAGGCGCCGTTCATGAGCGCGCCGCCGAAGTCATCCGTCAGGCCTTCGTCGAGTTCGCCACGCGCAGAGGTCACGCGGGCGATGAAGGGCTGGCAACTCGTACACTCGGTCCGCTTGATCCCTTTGGCCCGCTGCTCATCATCGACGAACATCCGGTAGACCTGGGCGGGACGGAAGACGCCGAGCTCCGTCAGCCGGGCCTGAGCCGCCGCGAAGAGTTCGGGATAACCCTTGGTCAGCGTGAAGCGCCGACCGGTCAGCGGGGTCATCAGGCCCGCCGCGACCTGCGAGGAGGAAGATCGCCAGCGGTCGTCCACGACGTGGATCGTCCGGCCGCGACGCAGGAGTTCCTTGGCGAGCAACGAGCCCGCCAAGCCTTGGCCGACGATCAAAAAATCAACCTGCATCACCGGAGGGAGACGCAGGTCGAGGAAAGGTCAACTGGGGGCCGTCTTTTATCAGAAACCGACGGAGTTCTTGCTGCCCTGCTTGGTCACGATCTTCTCTTCGGTCCAGACGGCGACGCCGCGCTTCACCTCGACGAGGGTCAGCTGGAAGACGAAGGAGCTTTGGCGGGTGCTGCCGGCGTTCGAGCGGTCCTCGAGGATCTTGCCCTTGAGCACGTATTCGGCGTGGGGGACATTGGCCTTGGAGCCGGACTCGGCGCGCGCGGCGTTGGCGGTGGCGTCATTGTCGAGCAACGTCACGCGACCGGCATTCACCAGAGGGACCGTCAGCTTCGAGAGCAGCAAAGCGGTGTCGAAGTTGTCGGCGGTGTCATTGGTGATGGCGCCGAGCTGGAGCACCGGCGCACCCTTGGAGAAGGACGGCGAGGTGACCATCGACTGGAGCATCTGGGAGCCGGCGGTGGCGAAGTCCTGGATATTGACCTTATCGAGGCTGACGACGAGTTCGCGACCGTTCGCGTCCTTGTAACTGGCGGGCGTACCGCAACCGACGATGAGGACGGCGCAGGCGAGGAGGAAGAGTTTGTTCATGGGAGGATTAGCGGGAGATGAGACGGAGGCGGCACTCGGCGGACTGCGCCTTGAGGGCGGTCGCGGTGACGGTGGTGAGGGCGCCGGGTTCGAGGGGGGTGACGATCCAGTTCGGCTGACTCTCGACGACGCTGCCGTCGGCGGCGAGCCATTCGAAGCTCACGTTGATGGTCTGGCGAAGATAGGAGCCGT
>RFRI01000378.1 GCA_009924535.1 Verrucomicrobiota bacterium | reverse complement strand
GCCGATTTCGATGGCGACGGTGATCTTGATCTCATCTGCGGCGAGTTCCTCGACGGCTTCACCTATTTCGAGAATATCGGGTCGCGGACTGAGCCTAAGTATGCCGCTGGACGACGCCTGACCGTACCGCCAGGTGTCACTAAAGATACCCGTTCCGCGGCCTGGAAGGCGTCGCTCGAGGCCAAGAAGCTACCTGGTTCGCCGCGTCCGTTGACCATGGATCTCGAGATGATCACGCCTGTGGCGTTTGATTGGAACAAGGACGGAAAACTCGATCTGATCGTCGGCGACGAAGATGGGCGCGTCGCGTTCATCGAGAACACTGGCAAGTTTACCGACGACCATACGCCGCTATTCCTACCGCCCAGGTATTTTAAGCAGCAGGCCGACGAGATGAAATTCGGCGCGCTCGCCACCCCGGTCGGTTTCGATTGGGACGGCGACGGCGATATCGACATCCTCTGCGGTAACACCGCCGGTACCATTGCCTTCTTCGAGAACCTGAGCGGCCCCGGCGTCGCCCAGCCCAAGTTCGCCGCGCCCAGGATCTTGCAGGCGGACGGTAAGAACCTGCGCATCATGGCGGGTGGCAATGGCAGCATCCAGGGTCCGGCGGAGGCCAAGTGGGGTTACACCACCTTGTCGGTCGCCGATTGGGATGGCGATGGGCTCCCGGATATCCTCGTCAATTCCATCCTCGGGAAAGTCGTCTGGTATCGGAACATCGGTACCCGTAAAGAACCTAAGCTCGCGGCGGCTCAGCCCATCGAGGTCGAATGGAACGGGCCGCAGCCGGCGCTGGCCTGGGGCTGGATGAAGCCGCAGGGCAAGGCCTTGCTCACCCAATGGCGAACGACGCCCGTGGCCGTGGACTGGAACAAGGACGGGCTCATGGATCTCGTGATGCTCGACCAAGAAGGCTACCTCGCGTACTTCGAGCGGGCCAAGGTCGATGGGAAACTCGTCCTCCTATCGCCCCGTCGGGCGTTCTGCGACGAGGCCGGCAAGCCGCTCCAGCTCAGCAAAGGCGCCGCCGGCAAGAGCGGGCGCCGCAAGCTGTGCGTCACCGATTGGGATGGCGACGGCAAAGCCGATTTCCTGCTCAATTCCTCCAGCGCCAATTTCCTGCGTCAGGTCGGCTTCAAGGATGGCAACTGGCTGTTCAAGGACGAAGGACCGCTCGTGAAGCAGAACATCGAAGGCCATGACGTCAGTCCGACCACCGTCGATTTCGACGGCGACGGCATCCCGGATTTCCTCGGCGGCGCCGAAGACGGCAAATTCTATTTCCTCAAGAACCCCCGCGCTGCCAAATAACATGAACCGCCGCGATTTCCTCTCCCTCTCCGCCCTGGCTTTGTCGGCCGCGCTTCTGCGCGCCCAAAGTGCAGAGCGTCCTCTGACCGTCGGCGTCATCGGCCATACCGGCCAGGGTAACTACGGACATGGCGAGGACGCCGTCTGGCTCAAGATCCCGCAGACGAAGATTATCGCCGTGGCCGATGCGGATGCCAAGGGCCTTGCGATCGAAGCCAAGAAGCTTGGTGGCGTGAAGGCTTATCCCGACTACAAGGTCATGCTGGCCGAGGCCAAGCCGGACATCGCCGCCATCTGTGCCCGGCACATCCATGAGCATCGCGACATGATCGTTGCCGCCATCGAAGCCGGCGTGAAGGGTATTTATATCGAGAAGCCATTCGTGCGTACCTTGGCCGAGGCCGACGAGATCGTGAAACTTTGCGCCGCGAAGGGCGTGCGTCTGGCGATTGCTCATCGGAACCGTTATCATCCCGTGCTTGCGACCGTGCAGAGGCTCGTCGCTGCCGGCGAGATTGGTGAACTCAAGGAAGTGCGCGTGCGCGGTAAACAGG
>RFRI01000377.1 GCA_009924535.1 Verrucomicrobiota bacterium | reverse complement strand
CGGCGGCGAGGAAGGCGGCGATTTCCTGACGGAGGCCCTCGTCGGCCACATTATCGAGATCGGCACCGTCGGGCAGATATGCCTTGGCAAGGTCACGGAAGCCGCCCGCGAGGAGAACGCGTCCGGCGGCGAGGCGACGGGCGGGATCCTTACCACCGAGCTTCTCGGTACCGCGGGACATCCGGTCGGCGATCCAGAAGCTCTCATTGGGCGAGACGACTTGCCCGAGCATCTGGCCGATCTTCCGGAGCTCGAGATCGTTCAGTTCACCCGGCGCTGCGTCGGCGAGGGCGAAGATGTCCTCGATACGCACGCCGCTCTTGGGACGCTCGGCGAGATCGGAGAGCATCTTGTCGTAGATGCCGCGGCCGAGTTCGGGCGGCAGCGACGCGAGTTCGGCGCGGACCTGCGCCCAATCGCCAAGGCGGAAGGCCGAGATGAAGCGGGTATCGGCGGCCGCGCGCGCGTCGGTCTTGGCCGATTTCTCCATCGCGGCGAAGACCTCGGTGAGGTCACGTGTGTAACGATGACGAAGCAGACGCTCATACTGCTGCTGTGTCTTGACATCGAGGGGAGCGCTCTGCTGGGCGGGAAGCGTCGCCGCGAGCACGAGGGCGGCGCAGAGGAACGGACGGAGGAGTCTCATGGTATTTTATTTTTAGAAAGTGGGTTGGTTCAGGAACCGTTGTCCGGAATCTTCTTAATCTCCTCGAAGAGCTTGCGGTCGTCCTGCTTGTCCGGCTTGCCCTTCGGCTCGGGTCCGCCAAGGAGCGCCGCGGCGGCCTTGGCCTTCTTCGGCTCGGGCTTGCCGGCGGGTTTAATTTGGAGTGCAGCCTCGAGATTCTTCTGCTTGCCGGCACCGATGCCAGTGACGCCTTCGACGGGCTTGATGCCGCCGGCGGCGGGCTTCACACCTTCGGGCGGTTTGACGCCCTTGACGCCTTCGAGTCCTTTGGCGGAGGGAGGAGGAGGCGTGGCCTTCGTGCCCGCGCCTTTGACGGCTTCAGGAGGCTTAACGCCCTTCACCGCTTCGACGCCCTTCGGAGCGGGCGGAGGCGGCGTGCCTTTGGTACCGGCACCCTTTACGCCTTCGGGCGGCTTCACGCCCTCGGCACCGACGAGGCCCTTGGACGGAGGCGGCGGCGTGGCTTTCGCGCCTTCGGTCACGGAGGCCGGCGGAGGGGTTTGCTTCACGGCCTTAGTACCGCCCGGGGCCTTCACGCCATCGACCTTGTCGACGCCTTGCACGGTGGTGGGCGCGACGGTCTTCGCCGCGGGATCGATCTCCTTCACCTTGCCGGAGCCTTCCTGGCGGACGCCGCGCACGCCTTCGACGGCGGAGGGAGCCGGAGCTTCCTGAGCTAAGGCGAGGGCGCAGAAGGCGCAGAGGAGGAGGCGGGGCTTCATAAGTTATTCTGGCGGACAGAGCGGGCGAACTCCGCTTCGACGCGCTTCTCGTAGTCGGCGAGGGCCGCCGGGTCCTGGTGTTCGGCGAGGTAGCGGAACACTTGGCGGGTACGTTCGGCGTAAGGACGCCATTCGTCCTCGGTGGCCCCGTTAGCCTTGAGCAAGGAGGTCGCGTAGAAATACGCCTTGCCGAGCGTCTCGCGGATCGCGCGGGTCGTCGTGCCGTCCTCACCGTCGACCGCGGCCGACTCCTTCAGCAGTTGGGAGAGATCGGCGATCGCGCCCGCGACATCGAGCATCTCGATCTTCGCTTTGGCCTTCGCGAGGCGAATCTGATGGCGGACGGACGGGCGTTCATCCTGGGGCAGTTCGCCCGAGAGCTTGTCATATTCTTCGACCACGGTCGCCCAGTCGGGCTCCTTGGCGCGCTCGAGTTCGCGGATGCGCCCGAGATGGTCACGGGCCTTCTCA
>RFRI01000376.1 GCA_009924535.1 Verrucomicrobiota bacterium | reverse complement strand
GATGCGTCCGTTGATGAGGTAGGCCGGGACGCCGCGGGCGCGAGCTTGGGCGAGGTGCTCAGGCCAGAGTTCCCCTTCGACGAGGATGACGGCGTCCGGGCGGATGCGGCTCCAGGCGAGGGCGCTGCAGGGCCAGAGGTCGGTCGGGAAGATACCGATGCGGTCGGCCACGTCGGCGTAGCGATCCAGGGCGAGGCGGTAACCTGTGCTGGTGGTGGTCGTCAGGATGATCTCGGCTTTGCCGGCGGCCTTGAGTTGACGGAGCAGGGGGCCGATGGCCTCCATTTCACCCACCGAGACCGCCTGGATCCAATAACGGAGCTTTCCGGGGGTCTTAGGGCCTATTTTCGGGAAAAAGCCGAGTCTTTGGCTGAAACCTGTGCCATACCCCCCTCGGCGGAGCATCCGCCAGAAATAGTAAGGGAGGGCCGGGATTAGCAGCAGCGGGAAGAGTATCCGGTAGGCCCAAGACATCGCGTTATGCCGACCGTGCGGAGCGTGAGAGGGTCTGTCAGTTCCAAAGGAGGCTCTTTGGGCTGATTTTCCCGCTTGCACCGGGCGGGCAGGGGTGTTTGAACCCACTTTCCACCGTTTGAAGCGACCGCAGATCGCCTCGGACATAAAACCAAAAACCCAGTCAGTACACCCTGATCCAATGTCCCCTCCTTCTGCAGGAAAAGGGATACGGAGCCCAAAAACATGAACATCACAGTCAAAGACCTCCTCGATGCCGGCGTCCACTTCGGACACCAGACCCGTCGCTGGAATCCCCGCAGCCGTCCGTACATCTTCGACCACCGCAACGGTGTCTCGATCATCGACCTTGAGAAGACGCACGCGTGCCTCGTCGCCGCGGCCGCCTTCATCGAGGACACCGCCGCCAAGGGCAAGGAAGTGCTCTTCGTCGCCACCAAGCCGCAGGCCCAGGAAGTCGTGCGCCAAGCCGCCAAGTCGACCGGCATGCCCTTCGCCGTGAACCGCTGGCTCGGCGGTACGCTCACCAACTTCGCCACCATCAAGCGCTCCCTCGACAAGTACCGCACCTACCTCCGCATGGAGCAGGACGGTTCCCTCGCCAAGATGCATAAGAAGGAAGCCGCCGCCGTGAAGCGCGAGATGTCGCGCATGGCCCGTAACTTCGAAGGTCTCCTCGAATACCGCGAGCTGCCTGCCGCGATGATCGTCGTCGACACCAAGCTTGAAGAGATCGCTGTCAACGAAGCCGTCCGTCTCGGCATCCCCGTGATCGGCCTCTGCGACTCGAACTCCGACCCGACCCTCCTCAAGTTCCCCGTCCCGGGCAACGACGACGCCGCGAAGTCCATCCGCCTCGTGGTCGAAGTCCTGACTCAGGCCGTGCAGAACGGTCTCTCCCGCCGCAAGGCCGTCACCCAGGACCGCAAGACGGTGACCCCGGTCGCCCGCCAGAACTCCGGCGAGTCCGTCCAGCCCGAAGTCCAGATTTCCGAAGAGCTGCTCAAGGCCAACGAAGGTTCCGACGCCGTCGAAGGCGCCGCTCCGGCGAAGCGCCCCAGCCCTCGCAAGTCCAAGTAATCCGCTCATGTCCGCTATCACCGCACAGACGGTCAACGATCTGCGCCAGCGTACCGGCGCGGGCCTGATGGACTGCAAGAAGGCCCTCGTCGAAGCCAACGGCGACACCGAGAAGGCCGTCGAGATCCTCCGCATCAAGGGCGTCGCCACGCGCAACAAGAAGGCTGACCGCAAGGCCAGCGAGGGTATCCTCGCCGTCCAGGTCTCCGCCGACGGTCGCACCTCGACGCTCCTCGAACTGAACTGCGAAACCGACTTCGTCGCCAAGAACGAGAACTTCATCGCGCTCGCCAAGGAGCTCGTGGGCCAGGCCGCCGGCAACGGCGTCG
>RFRI01000375.1 GCA_009924535.1 Verrucomicrobiota bacterium | reverse complement strand
ATGGAGGCGGCGATGGACTTCTCGGCGTTCTCCTGCGGGCGTAGCTGCACGAGGCGGACGCCGCGCGTGGAGAGCACGCCGACGGCCTTTTCTTCCATCAGCTTGCGGAGGCGGTCGTGGACGATCGTCTTGTCGACCTCAAGGAGCTCGGTGGCTTTCTCGAGCAGGCCTTCGTCGGGGAACGCGCTGTGGCCTTCGCCTTCGAGTTCCTCGAGCGTGTGCAGGATGCCGGCGTCGACGCGCTGCGGGCCGGCGGTCGGCAGGCCGAGGTTGCGCGCGATCTTGTCGGCGGTCTTGAAGCCGACGCCTTCGACCTCGCGGCAGACGCGATAGGGCTCGCTGGTGAGGACCTTCTTGGCGTCCTGGCCGTAGGCCTTCACGATGCGGATGCACAGGGCGTTGGTCACGCCGTAGGTCTGCAGGAAGACCATGACCTCGCGCAGGGCCTTCTGGTCGTCCCAGGCGGCCTTGATGGCCTTCGCGCGTCCGGGACCGATGCCGTCGACTTCGCGCAAGCGACCCGATTGATTGGAAATGATGTCGAAGGTGCGGACGCCGAACTTGGCGACGATCTTGTCTGCGTAGGTCTTGCCGATGCCCTTGATGAGGCCGCTGCCGAGATACTTGCGGATGCCGTGGACGGAGGAGGGCAGGCGTGAGCTGAAGGTGCGCACGCGCAGCTGCGGGCCGTGCGAAGGGTGGCGTTCCCAATGGCCGCTGACGTCGACGGTCTCGCCGCACTGGAGCCCGGTCATGTTGCCGAGGATGATGACTTTATCGCCGGCTTCCGGCGCGAGTTCCGCGATCGTGAAATGCGTCTCCTCGTCGAGCCACAGGATGCGCTCGACCACGCCCGAAAGGGTGGTTTCGGGTCCGCGCGGCGGTTCGCGTGGCGGCGACATACGGGAAGCCAATCACCCCTGCGGGGCGGGGGCGAAACGAAAATCAGCCCAGACCGAAGAGCTCGCGGCCCAGTTCGGGCAGGCCGGCGTGGACGGTGTCCGGCGCGTAGGGGGCGAGTTCCTCGGCGGTGTGGCTCCCGGTCGTCACGCAATGGATCGCGGCGAGCTTGCCGTTGCGGGCGGTGGCGATGTCGAAGGGCGAATCCCCGACCATGACCGTACGGGTCGGGTCGGCCTTGAGGGTGGAGAGGACGAAGTGGGTGAACTCCGGCTGGGGTTTGCGCCAAGGGTGGACGTTGGTGCCGAAGACCGTGTCGACGGCGTCATCCAGGCCGAGGTGCTCCATGATCTTCTTCGAGTTAGCGTCGTCCTTGTTCGTGTACACCGCGACCCGGACGCCTTTGGCCCGGAGGCCGACGAGGATCTCGCGGCAGCCGGGATAGGCGCGCAGGCCGTGGTACATCACGGCAGGGAAGTGTTCGCGGAAGAGGCGGGTGGCAGTGGGGGCGTTGGCTTCGCCGGCCAGCTTGACGACCGTCACGTTGACGGAGCCACCGACGGCGCGGCGGATCTGCTCCAGCGTCACGCCGGGGAGGCCCATCATGCTCATCACATCGTCGTAGCAACGGTGGATGGCCTCGAAGTTGTCGACCAAGGTGCCGTCGAGGTCGAAAAGGACGGTTTCGGGAAGGGGGCGGGCCATGGCGAGGTCCTTATGAGGCGTGGAACGGGGCGGTTTCCAAGTTTGGAATTGAAGGAAAGGGCGGGCGACCTAGGTTGCGGCTTCGCACCATGAGCTTCTCGCTGGATCTTACCAAGCCCCTCGGCCGCCTCGGCCTGGCCATCAACACCCTCGTCCTCGGAGCCGTCTTTTACGGCATCTCCGTCGGCGCCTACCACTACATGAGCCATACTCTTCCGGAGTCTGACGCCCATGCGAAGGAAGCCGCCGAAAAGGTCGCCCTCGTGGAGAAGGCCGTCGCCAAGG
>RFRI01000374.1 GCA_009924535.1 Verrucomicrobiota bacterium | reverse complement strand
CGAGGCAAGCGTGACGGTACCGGTGGTGGCCGTGAAGTTGAGGGCATTCGCATCGGTAACGTTGGCGTTGGTAACCGCACCGACGGTCTGACCAACTGCCGAGATAGTCGCCATGCCGGTGGCGTTGAGCGTGAGCGTGGCGCCGGACTTGAAGTTGGCCGCCGAGAGGGTCGCGCCGTTGACCGTGATGCCCGAAGTGCCGGCCAACGCGCCCGAGGCGGCGGAGAGCGTACCGGCCGAGACGAGCGTGGCGCCCGTGTAGGTGTTGGCACCGGTAAGACTAAGGTTACCCGAACCCGACTGGGTCACGCTTCCGGTACCCGAAATCGTGTTAGCGAAGGTGGCTGAGTTACTGCGATTGAAGACCAGCGCGGCATTATTGGTGATGGCCGAAGTTCCCAAGGTGCCCGTTGTCGAACCTGCGCCGACCTGGACGATGCCGGAGGCGATGGTAAAGGTACCGGAGAAGGAATTCGTGCCGTCGATGATCAGCGTGTTCGAACCGGAACCGAGCGACTTGCTGAAGGCGGCCCCATTGTTGATCTGCAGGACATTCCGGAGCGTGCCGGACTGCAGGTTCAGGGCGCCCGTGCCGGAACCGACGGACAGCGTGGAAGTTCCGATGGCGAAACCTCCCATGTCCAGCGTGCCTCCATTCAGAGTCATCGTGCTGTTCACCGCACCGAGCGTCTTCGTATACGCGAGGTCGGCGCCGAGCGTCAGCGTGCCACCCGTGATCGCGAGTGTCGAAGTCGCGGTCGCGGCGGCGTTGGAAGTATTGGCTAGGCTGAGCGTCGTGACGTTCACCGCACCGCCGGAGATGTTAAGATTGGCGACAGAAGCATTACCCGTTCCCGTATTCGACGAACTGTTCACGTTCATGTTCAGCGTCGTGACGGTCGTCGTACCGCCGCTGATGTTCGCGGTCGCCAAGACCGGCGCCGCCGACTGGTTGGTGGTCCCGCCGCCGATGGAGTTGTTGCCTAGCGTGAACGTCGTGATGCCGACCGTACCGCCGCCGATGTTCAAGGTAGCGACAGCCCGTCCATTAGTCAGCGCATTGGAACCGCTGTTCATACCCATGCTGACGGTGCCGAAGGTCACAGCCCCCGAACCGCCGGCAGCCATCAGGTTCATGGTGGCGACCGTTCCGCCGGTCGTCATGGTGCTGTTGGCCCGGTTAGAGAGGATGACCGTCGTGGCATCCAAGACGCCCGTGTCGAAAGAGAAGGTTCCGTTCGAATCGGAGGAAACACCGGCGGCGGTTCGACCGGCGACGGATAAGTTGCTGACTAGGATGTCGGCCGAGTGACCGGTGAGCGTCAAGGTGCCCGCTGGCGTGCTTGCTGTTCCCGTGATGCCGTAGGCAAGATAGAGATTATTCGCCCTGCCCGTCCCAGCCAGATCGCGGAGTTTGAACGTGCCGTTCGACGAACCGAAGATGACCTGCCCCTGTGAGCGGCCATCACCGCCGCCGATCAGCAGGTTCGTGGCATTAAACACATTGGTGCCAGCGCCCAAGGTAAGCGTCATCACATAAGTGCCGGCCGTCGTGCCGGAGTTGCTGGGACTATCCAGCGAGACGGTGGTCGCGTAGACCGTGTTGGCGGTGTTGGCTAAGGTGAGGCTCGAGGCGGCGGTGCCAGAGCCACCGGCGTTCGTCACATCGCCGATAAATAAGCTGCCCGTGCCCAGATTGGCAAAGAAGGTGCTCAGGCCGCTCAGGTCGAGCTGGCCCGCGCTGCTGATTGATGTAGTCTGGCCGTAACCGACGTTGATGTCCCTATTGGTTGGAAGGGACAGGGAACCGACGCTCAGCGTGGCGGCGCCCGTCACGGCGACGCGGACGCCTGCTTCGGTTTGCGCCACGAAGGCGCCGACCATAATGCCT
>RFRI01000373.1 GCA_009924535.1 Verrucomicrobiota bacterium | reverse complement strand
GGTGAGGAGGGCGAGGGTGCGCATGGGTGTATTAAGGTAACACCACTAAAAGCCGAAAGTTGCCTCCTTGGGGAGCAAAAAATGGCCTACTCCTTGATAGCCCAGGCCCGGCAGGCTTCCTGCAGGCGGGTCGGGACGTAGACTTCCACCCGGGTTCCTTCGGGAAGGGCCTTGGAATTGAGGATAGTCGCCCCAGCGTGCAGCTTGGAGAGCATGGCATACTGGTCATGCGGGATGAGTAGGGTCATATGCTCATCCCGGCTGGCGGCACATTCTTCGAGGCGCTGGAGGAGGGCGGGGAGGCCTTCCCCGGTCTTGGTGCTGACCAGCTTGGCGTCGGGGTAGGCGGCCAACGCCTGGGCCCGTTCGACCTCGTCGCACAGGTCGGCCTTGTTCAGCACGGTGATCACCGGGCGGTCGCCGGCGCCGATCTCGGTCAGGACCTGCAACGTCGTCTCGGCATGCTTGTCGCGCTCGGGCGAGCCGAGGTCGATGACGTGCACGAGGAAATCGGCCTGCACGGCCTCTTCGAGCGTCGCCTTGAAGGCTTCGACGAGACGGTGTGGCAGGCGGCGGACGAAGCCGACGGTGTCGGTCAGCAGCAGCGCGCGACCGGAAGGTAGGGCCAGGCGGCGGGTGGTCGGGTCGAGCGTGGCGAAGAGCTTGTTCGCGGCGAGCACCTCGGAACCAGTGAGCTTGTTGAGGAGCGAAGACTTGCCGGCGTTGGTGTAGCCGACGATCGAGAACGTCGGCAACGGCACGCGTTTGCGCTGCTTACGCTGCGTGGCGCGCTGGGCGACGACTTCCGCGAGGTCGCGGCGGACCTTGGCGATCTTATCGCGGATCTTGCGCTGGTCCATCTCCAGCTGCGTCTCGCCGGCGTCGCGCTGCATCGTGCCGCCGCCGCGCTGGCGGTCGAGGTGCGACCAGAGGCGCTTGAGGCGCGGCAGCATCTGCTGCAGCGCGGCGAGCTCGACTTGGAGCACGGCCTCACGTGTCTTCGCGCGGGTGATGAAGATATCGAGGATGATCTCTTGGCGGTCGATGGCGCGCAGCTTGGCGTCCTTCTCCCAGTTGCGCTGCTGCGCGGGCGTGAGCTCGTCGTCGAAGATGATCAGGCCGCATTCCTTGTCGCGGGCCAGCTGGGCGATCTCCTCGAGCTTGCCGGAGCCGACGAGCGTGCGCGGGTTCTCCTCGCGGAGCTTGGCGATGATCTCGCCGCGGATCTCGACGCCGACGTTGCTGACCAGCTCATGGAGTTCATCAAGGAGCGCCTGGGCTTCGGCGGGGGTATCGTCCGGGCGCTGCAGGCCGACCAGGATCGCGCGGTTGGAGCGGGCGATGACCTCGGGGTCGAAAGGGTCGAGCGGCTTGTCTTGTTTGTCTTCGGATTCGTCGGACACGTGGCGGAAATAAAAAGGGGAAGGGCACTCTAGCCCTTCCCCTCTCGTGAGGCAAAGCGATTTCCGGCGACTTATTGGCCGAATTCCACCCAGTCCACGTTCATCAGTCCGCCGCCCTTCTTGGGGTTGGTCAGGACGAGGTAGACGTCATGGCGACCAGGCGTGGGCGTGAGCTGGGCCTTGTTTTCCATGAACTTACCCCAGTCACCGGTGTGGGCGATGTCGACGGTCGCGACGAGCGGGCCGGTCGGGGAGTCGAGGCGGACTTCGATCTGGCTGCCCTTGGCGCCGCCGCCCGCGGAGGCGTTGACCTTGACCTTGGTGGTGTCGGCGAGGTTCAGGTTGGCGAACTTGATCGTGGTGCCGTGATTGGTGGAGCCGATGGCCTTGCCGGTGTTCTTGGCGTTGGTGATTTCGCCGGATTCGGCCTCGATGCGGCGATGGCGCAGCGCGACGGACGCCTTGCCTGAAAGCGGTCCGGCGACGCCGGCTCCGACGTCGGTG
>RFRI01000372.1 GCA_009924535.1 Verrucomicrobiota bacterium | reverse complement strand
TCAATCAGCTGCTGACGCTGGCACGGGCCGAGCCGGGCGACCTGCACGCCATCGAGCGCCAGCCGCTGGACCTGCATGCCCTGGCCAGCCAGGCGGCCCAGCAATGGGTGCCGCGCGCGCTGGCGCAGGCTTTCTTTGTAGTCGGCAATCTCGCCGCGCATGGCGGCCTCGGTGATGGCTGCCACCTCGGCCTTGAGCCCGGCGAGTCGGATCTTCAGCAGCGCGAGCTCCTCCGCCAGCGCCGGCGGCAGGTCGAGATGCTCGTGCATCGGCACCTGGACGTTCTCCGAGACGGTGAGCGAGGAGAACAGCGCGGCGCCTTGGAAGAGGAAGCCGGATTGGCGCAGGATATCCTGCCGCTCTCGTCCTTCCGCTTCGGCGAGATCGACGCCCATGAGGGTGGTCTTGCCTCCGAGCGGGTCGTCCAATCCCCCGAGGGCGCGCATGAGCGTGCTCTTGCCGCAGCCGCTGGGCCCGACGATCGCGAGGATCTTGCCGGGAGCCAGCGACAGGTTGAGGCGGTCCATGATGACGGTCTTGCCGTGGCCGATGGCCAGATCCGTGCAGGTCAGGATGTCGGACGCGTCGCTCACAGATCGAACAGGTTGAAGATCACCGCGAAGATCGCGTCGAAGATCACGATGAAGGTGATGCCGAGCACGGCGGCGGAGGTGGCGGCTTCGCCGACCCCGAGGGCCGAGCGCTTGGCGACGGAACCGCGATAGCAGCCGGCCCACGCGGCGATGAAGCCGAACGCCACCGACTTGATGAAGCCGACCAGGAAGCTCTTGAACGTGATGGCACGGACGGCCTGCGTCAGGTATTGCTCGATGCTGAGGTCGCCGGCGCAGGCGACGATCATCCCGCCGAAGACGCCGATGAAGGTGGCGAAGACGCCGAGGAGCGGGACCATCAGGGTGACCGCGAGGATGCGGGGCAGGGCGAGGTACTCGATCGGATTGATGCCGAGGGCGCGGAGGGCGTCGGTCTCCTGGCTGACGTTCATGCTGCCGAGCTGCGAGGCGTAGGCCGTCGAGGTGCGGCCGCACGCGATCACGCCGGTCATCAGGGCGCCCATCTCGCGGGTCATCGCGAGGGAGACGAGGTTGGCGACGTAGACCGTGGCGCCGACCTGGCGGAGCTGGATGAGGCCGACGTAGGCCATGATCAGTCCGGTCAGGAAACCGAGCAGGGCGACGATCGGTAGGGCGTCGACGCCGGCAGTCTGCAGTTGGAGGGTGAAGTCAGCCCAATTCACCTTGGCTCGTCCGACGACCATCTTGAGGAAGCCGATCGCCGTGTGGCCGATGTGCTCGAAGGCACGACCCCAGGAGCCGCCGCTTTCGACACCCCAGTTGCCAAAGGTCTCAAGCAGGCCGGCCTGGTCGGACATGGCATGCTCGGTCGAGGCCTTTTCGGCCATCTTCACGAGAGACTGCAGGCGGACGGGTAGGGTGGAGATATCCAGCTGGCGGACATTCTTGAAGTGGGCGTAAAGCCAGGCCGGGAGAGACGAGTCGAAATCGACGAGGTCTTCGGCCACGACTTTAGCGCGGTCACCCTTGATGACGATCGCCGGAAGGGCGAGATCGAGCTTCCACGAGCCACCGATCGTGACCAAGGCGGTGCCATCGGCCAGGACTTCCGTCCGGGCAAAAGGCAAGCCTGTGGCAGCATGGGACATCCTGACTGTCAGATACTTGGGCGAGCGATTGTTCACAAGTCAGAAAGGCGTGGACGACCGCGGGCGGAGGCTCTTTGCTGTTGTTTCCTCAATGTCGACTTCACGTCTCATGGCTTTTGTGTTGGCCGCTTCCGCCGCCCGGGCTGCCGACCTGCCCGTCGATCCCGCTCCCCGGCTGCTGCTGCGCGAGAACATCGGTGGCGGTCGGGTCTTGGCCCAGCGTTCCCATGTTGAGC
>RFRI01000371.1 GCA_009924535.1 Verrucomicrobiota bacterium | reverse complement strand
TGGAGTGGCAGGGGAAGAAGGATTCGAACCTTCGCATGCTGGAATCAAAATCCAGTGCCTTAACCAACTTGGCGACTCCCCTACGCGGGAAACCTGTATTTCAACAAGCCTCCGTCAAACGTCGCAAGAAACCCATCCGGCCAGGGGATGAATTTCCAGATTGCTGCACAACTGCAACTGCCAACCCGCCGGCGGATCGGAAAGCACTTTATCAGACGAAATGCGCGCAAACACCGCACTGCCTGAACCTGTCATTCCGGGCCGTAATCCCTGACGGCTGAACCACTCCAAGGATTGGTCAACCTGCGGGCACAAACGCCTGGCAACTGCCTGCAAGTCATTACGCCCGAAAGCATAAGGCCGTGCAGCAAAGTCTGCCATTGTAGCAGGAGAACTGTCCCTGATCAGAGCCTCATCCTTGAAAATCAGCGCGGTTTCCAGACCTTGTTCTGGTTTGAGCACGGCGAACCGCGCAGCCGGTAAAAACAGGGGTTGGATTTGCTCGCCTATGCCTTGTACCCAGGCGTTTCTGCCGCGCAGAAAAAAAGGCACATCGGCACCCAGCGACAAACCCAGCGGCAACAGGCGCGACAGCGGCCAGTTCAGACCCCACAGCCGGTTCAAGGCCAGCAAAGTGGTGGCGGCATCGGATGAGCCGCCGCCCATGCCGGCCTGGGTCGTGGTCTTTCCTCTGGCCTGCATGGTCTGGACCGTCCTCATGCTGACCGAGCATCGTCCCGTGCTCATGTTGGGCGGCTTCCTGGTCTTCCTCGCCTTCACTTCGGCGACCGCCCGTTGGCAGCCGGCGCCGAGATTGCGTGGCCCGGCGCTGGTCGGCTTCTTCCTCGCCGGGCTCGTGGTTCTGGGTGGCGTCCAAGGGTGGTGGATTTCGCCGGTGCTCGGTCGGATGGGGGAGGGAGCCCTGCTGGCCACCTCGACCCTCCTGACCGCTTTCAATGACAACGCCGCGGTGACCTACCTAGCCTCGCTCGTGCCGGCCTTTTCGGCGGCTGGGCCGGAGGCCGAGGGATTGCGGCACGCCGTCTTGGCTGGCGCCTTGGCCGGGGGTGGCCTGACCGTCATCGCCAACGCTCCGAATCCTGCCGGCCAGTCGATCCTTTCGCCGTGGTTTCCGGAGGGGGTTTCGGCTTGGCGGCTCTTCCTTTGGGCGGCGGTACCTACGTGCCTAACCCTCGGGTGCTTTATTTGCCTCAAGTAGGGGTTGGAAGGCGAAAGAAGGCGGTTTTTGACTGTTCAACCGGGTCGAGGGGCTCGTAGTATGTTGTCTCCCCAATCCCACCCCGATTTTCCATGACTCCTCGTCGCCGCGCCGGTTTCACCTTGATCGAACTTCTCACGGTCATCGCCATCATCGGCATCCTGTCGGCCGCCTTGTTCCCGGCGATCCGCGGGGTCCGTAAGAAGGCCCAGCAGTCGTCCGCCACGACCGCGTTCACCCAGTGGGCCGGCGGCATCACCCGCTACAAGCAGGTCTACGGTTTTTATCCTAACATCGGCGCCGCCTACGACTCGTCCAAGGACAGCATCCACCTCCTCGAGGACCCGGCCGCCAATCTGAAGTTCGTCAAGTCCCTCTCGGGTCGCCTGCCGACCGGCACCGCGCTCGCGACCGCCGACCGCAAGTCCCTCAATAAGAACGGCGAGGAATTCTGCTCTTTCGGCAAGGATGATTTCGAAGACCCGGCGAACCTGACGGACACCAGCCTGCTCGTCGACCGTTTCGGCAACCGCAACATCCGCATCATCCTCGACACGGACAACAACACCAACATCCGCAATATCGTCGCTCCCCGGGGCGCCGATTCCATGCCGGAAGATATCCGTGCCATCGCAGGCGCTACCGGCATCCCGGCCCGCGTCATCATCTTCACCACGGATCTCCAGGGCGACTTCTCCAGCA
>RFRI01000038.1 GCA_009924535.1 Verrucomicrobiota bacterium | reverse complement strand
CGGTCTGGAAGGAAGAGAGCCGTTTTTCGGCCTCGGTCGCGAAAATCACGTTCGGAGGTACCTCCGTCCACCTGATCAAGCCGCTCACCTTCATGAACGACAGCGGGTCGCCTTTGGCGGCCTTCCTCCGGTTTCACCGGATCGAGCTCTCCGAGCTCGTCGTCCTCCACGATGATATCGCGTTCGAACCTGGTCAGCTCCGCCTCTCCCTGGGAGGTTCCGCCGCCGGCCATAACGGCGTCGCCAGCTGCATCCGCCACCTCGGCGAATCATTCGTCCGCGCCCGCCTAGGCATCGGACCGAAGCAGCACCCCGGCCAAGACCTCGCCGACCACGTCCTCGGACGTTTCCCCGACGCCGACCTCTCGAACCTGACCCAGCGCATCCCCGACTTCATCAAGAACCTCGAAATCCTCCTTTCCCAAGGCCTCCCGGCCGCCCAAAACCTCACCAACAGAAAATCACCATCACCATGACCACCGCCACGATCCGCCGCGACTATCGCGCCAGCCTCATCCTCGACCTCCGCGGCTCGACGGATGCGCCTGAGACCGTCATCGACAAGCTCAAGGAAGTCCTCAAGTCCATCGACTGTAAGGTCAATGAAGTCGAGAACCTCGGCCAGAAGGAGTTCTCGCGCGTCGTCGACCGCAAGTTCCCCTCCGGCCTCTACGTCCAGTTCCACTTCGAAGGTCCGGTCACCGCGCCCACCGCTTTCCGCGAAAAGCTGCGCCTCGACCGCACCATCAATCGCCTGCTCGTGCAGGTGACCAAGTAATCTCCGACCCCGCCTCGCCGTGGCCTCTTCCTATAATCGCGTAGTTCTCGTGGGCAATATGACCCGCGACCCCGAGGCCCGCGCCCTTCCGTCCGGCCAGGCCCTCACGAAGTTCTCCCTCGCCGTCAACCGCTCCTACTCCACCAAGGAAGGCGAGAAGCGCGAGGAAGTCACCTACGTCGACATCGAGAGCTACGGCAAGCAGGCCGAGATCATCGCCAAGTATTGCGGCAAGGGCTCCGGCATCCTCGTCGAAGGCCGCCTCAAGCTCGACCAGTGGGAAGACAAGAAGACCGGCGAGAAGCGTTCGCGCCTCGGCGTCGTCCTCGAGAACTTCACCTTCATGGGCGGCAAGGCCCAAGGTGGTGAAGAGGGGGGTTCCGCTCCTCGTTCCCGCCCCGGCAACGACACTCCGGCTCCTTCCGGCGACCACGGCGGCGACGACGTCCCGTTCTAATCATTTCCTCACCAACCTTATAACCCAAGAAAGACCATGGCATTCACCGAAGTTCTCCTCATCAAGCCCGTCGACGGCCTAGGCGCCGAAGGCGAGCAGGTCCGCGTCCGCGCGGGCTTCGCGCGCAACTACCTGCTCCCGCAGGGTATCGCGCTCCCCGTCAACCGCTCCAACACGAAGTACGTCGAGGCCCTCAAGAAGGCCCGCGACGTCCGTGAAGCCCGCGACCTCGAAGCCGCCAACGGCACCGCTGCCAAGCTGGCCGCCATCAAGCTCGTCTTCGCCGTCAAGACCGGCGAAGGAGGCAAGATGTTCGGCGCGATCAGCACCGCCGAGATCTCCGCCAAGCTCGCCGAGCACGGCATCGAGATCGAGCGCAAGCGCATCCACCTCGGCCAGGGCCCCGTCAAGCTCCTCGGCAAGCACACCACGAGCATCCGCCTCCATGGCTCCGTCATGGTCGAGCAGGAGTTCGAAGTGGTCTCCGAGAACCCGATCGAAGTCGCCGCCGAAGAGGCTCCCGAGCCCGAAGAACGCGAGTATCGCGACGACAAGGGCAAGAAGGCCCGTAAGCCCCGCAAGGAAAAGGAAGCGAAGTAACCTTTGCTGCTTACCAAACAAAAGCCCGCCGAATGGCGGGCTTTTTTGTGCCTGGGACGCTGACGGTCAGCGTGCCTTGATCCAGTCGGCGCTCTCGATCGCGAACTCGAGGTGGCCCTTGTAGAAGTTGAGCTGGCCGACCCACTTGATCGGGCTGTCCTTTTTGATCGTCCGGAGTCCCTTGAGGAGCTTGGAGTCGGGCACGTAGACCGGATAGCGGACCTCGCCGATGGTGAGCGAGGGCTTGGCGCCGCCGTTGAAGGTGCCATCGAGGATGAAGAGCTCGCCGATGGTCTGGCTGAGCTGCTCAGGGCTGAGCGTCGGTAGGGTCTTGGCATCGCGCAGCTTGCTCCGGTCGAGCTCGGCCGGGAAGGTGGGCAGGCCAGCCGCCGGAGCGACTTCGGGGCGGGTGAGCGGCGCGGCGCCGGCTTCGGTGCGCAGGACGAATTCGGCTTTGACGGGGAAGTGATCGCTGATGCCGGCGCCGGGGCCGTAGTTGCTTAGGCGCCAGGGCACGACCGGGTAGGCGTGGGCATTCAGGCCCGGGAGGATCACGGCGCCGAAGCTCCCGCCGACGTAGTCGACACCTTTGCCGTCCGCCAGCCCGCGCGAGATGATGAGATGCATGAGCGTGCCCCACTCGCCTTGGTATTCGTCGGACTTCCGCTCGGCGGGCTCGACGTCGAACCAGAGGTTGTAGAGATCGGCCGCGCCGCTCGCCAACTTGCCGGCGTCGCCCTGCGATCCGAGCATGTCTTGGATGCCGGTCTTAGGCATGAAGGGGTAGCGCTGCTTATGGTTATAATGGGAGTTAAGGTCGCCGCCGAAGATGATGTTGGCCTTGGGGTCGGCCTTGAGGATCTCGTCGAGGCGGGCGCGGGCCACGCCGGCGTTCTGGATGCGGATGGTTTCGGTCTGGGCGTTGCCGGCGCCGCTCTTCCAGTGGTTCGCGAAGACGAAGAGGGACTCGCCGCCGAACTCGACCTCGACTTCGACGATCGTGCGGGCCGCCTCCACGTGATGCTGCCGGGTGCTCTTGATGGGCAGGCGGGTGAGGATGGCGCAATGGATGGCCTCCTTGGAGAGGTCGAGCACGTCGCCGAGGACGATCTTGTAGCCCGTCAGGCCTTCGTCTTCCAACGCCTTGATGAGCCAGGCTTCGATCGGTGCGCCGGTGAGCTCGGGGGAGAGTCCGCCCTTCAGGATATCGCGGTAGTTCTGGTCGCGGTGCGCGGCCACGAAGGCCTCGGGCGTGATGGTGGTGGCCGGCGTGTGGTCGGCCTCGAGCTCGTCGAGGATCACGACGTCGGGCCCGCGTCCGTTTCCGGACGTCTTCAGCACCGCGGCGAGGCGGCTGAGCTTGCCGGCCAGCTTCTCCGGCGTCCAGCGCTCGGGGCCGGTACCGGTGACCGGGAAGTCGTCGTACAGCGAGATCGCGTCGAGGTCGAAGAGGTTCTCGACGTTATACGCCATCACGGCGCAGCGCGGCGGGGTCGTGGATTTCTCTTCGGCGTGCGCGGCGATCGACGTGAGCAGCGCGGCGACGAGGGCGAGGCCGGGCAGGATTTTTTTAAGAAACATATGACCCGTGACGATGGGCAGGCGGGGCGTGAACCCCACCGCGAACTCCGTGAAATCCGCGTGACGGAAGGATGGCTTTTCACCCTTCCGTCACGCGTCCGCGACAGACGTCACCTGACACCCGCCCGTCGTTCTCCCGACGAAAACACGTAACGCGCCGCGGCATATTAATAATAGATACGCGGCCACGCGCGGGGATGATGTCGGCGTGCACCCGCCCGTCATCCGCCAGCCTCGCCGAGGAATTCTCCCCTTCGCCGCCTTGCTCGCGCTCGGCGCCGCCGGCGCGTCCGCCGGTCCGATCCAGTTCGACGGCACGACGACCTACACGCAGGACTTCCAGACGATGACCACGGGGACGAACACCGTCGCCTTGGCTGGTTCTACGATGACGGAGGTATCGACATTCACCGGCGGTGGTGGCGTGCAGGGATGGTATGTCTACGGGCAGCTCTGGACGACGGCTGCGACCTCGAAATGGGTGGCGGGCGACACTGGGAGTAGCACCACCGGCGGCTTCAGAGAGTTGATCGACACCCAGCCGACGGTGGGACGGGCGCTCGGTTCGCTGGCTTCCAGTTCGGCCGGCGGCTTTTTCGGATTGGTACTCCAGAACAGCTCCAGTCAGACCATCAACAGCCTCAGTATTGCGTACGATGCGGTCATGAACCGTAATCCCAACGGAACCGGTGTCGTCAACACTTACGCCCTGGGTTATGCGGTGAGTTCTGCGGCAGTGGTGACCGCGACGCAGGCGTCGGCGGGTACGGCGGGTACCTTTGGTGCCACGTTGAGCACGACCACGTTAGGCTTCTCAACACCTGCAACTGGTACCGGCTCGCCTAGCTCGACGGCAGTCACGTATAATCCACTTTTAAAGATCGGGACTATCACCGGCACTCTTTCGTCCTTGGGCTGGGGTGCCGGCCAATACCTCTACATCGCCTGGAACGACCTTAACGACACCGGCAACGACGCCACCGCCGGCGTAGATAACTTCCGCCTGTCTGTCCCTGCCGGGGTTCGTAGCCTGACATGGGCATTGATCGTCAACGGTACCTGGGATTCGGCCACCGCCAATTTCACTTCCGGTGGCTCCTCCACGGCCTTCGTAGCTAACGACAACGTGACCTTCGATAACGTCGCCGGGGGCGTCATCAGTTTGTCAGGCTCCTTGGCTCCCACCTCCGTCACCGTTTCCGCGACGTCCGGCACGTATACCTTCAACGGAGCTACCGCCGCAGACAAGATCACCGGCGGTACCAGCATCGCGAAGTCCGGCGCCGGCACGCTCATCCTCACTTCCGCCAACGACTTCACGGGCGGCGTCACCATTACGGGCGGCACGGTGCAGTTCGATGGTTCGGGCCGCCTGGGCTCCGGCCCTCAATGGCAGCGGCGCCAGTCTCGTCAGCACTTCGGCCGCGGCCGTATCGATGTCGGGCAATGCCCTCTCGATCGGCGCCAGTGGCGGCACTATTAACACGGGTGCGAATAGCCTGACGCTCGGGGCTCTGACTACTTCCGGAATACTCACGAAGACGGGGGCTGGTAGCCTCACGGTCGGTACGGTGACCCCATCCGCTGGGGCTGGCTTCACGGTGAGTGCCGGCGACCTCGTTCTCGGGCAGGCTTCGGGCGTGGTGAAGATTTTCACGAACTCCACCCTGACCGGCAACTTGGTGTTGAATAGCGGAATCCGCTTCGACGTCGACGGTGGCAGCACGGTTTCAGGTACCGGCAAGATCAAGGTCGCCGCCACGGGCGCGTTGATCTCCAACACCTCCGGCGATATCGGTGGGACGATTTCAACGGAGATTTCCTTGAATAGTAACGCGATCGCCTTCGCCAAGGGAACCTGGGCCGGGTCGAGCTACACGCCCTCGACCAGTTTCCTCACCACCGTCGGCGGCACTACGGGCGGCGCTTTGAGCGTCTTCGTTCTTTCGGGTGATGCCGACGTCGACCTATCCAATAATTCCACCACCGGCGGCGGTGCGGGTACGTTGACCCTGACCGGCGCGAGTACCTACACCGGTAATACGTCTATCAGTGCCAATACTCCAGCCAGCCCTGCCGTCAGTAGCATCATCCTCGGTGTCAATAATGCGCTACCGACCACGACCGGTCTGATCGTCGGCACGAAGACGGGCGTGGGCGTGCCGGTCCTGGACATGAATGGCAAGAACCAGCAGTTCGCCTATGTCGCCGACGGCGCGAATGTCACGGCCGCCAAGTACCTCAAGATCGTCAACAACGCGGCCTCGGCATCCGTCCTGACGCTGGGAGGTTCCGTCAGCCCCGGGGCGGCCTTCTCTGGTTACATCTCCGATGGTGCCGGCACTATCGCCCTCGTGAAGACGGGTTCGAATACGCAGACTTTGTCGGGCTTCGGCGCCTATTCCGGCGGCGTCACGGTCAACGCCGGTACGCTTAAGGTGATTCCTGCTTCCGGAGCCTCCACGAGCACCGCGCTCGGCTCGGGCGCCGTCGTCGTCGGCGGCAGCGGGCAGCTTTTCCTTGGAGCCATCATCGGCAATGCCGTCACGGTCAACTCTGGTGGACGTGTTTCTGGAAACGGTCAGCTTGATCTGATCACCGTCAACTCGGACGGCGTGATCGCTGCCAACACCTCGCTCACCCAGCTGAACGCCGCGACGTTGACCGCCAATAACACGGCGACATTGGCCGGCGGCTCCGTCATCGAATGGAAACTGAACGACGCTTCGGCCGCGGCCGGTATCGGCTACGATACCTTCAACTTCACCACGGGCCTCGACCTCAGCGGGGCTTCCGCCGCGAACAAGATCGTGGTGCGCGTCATCTCCTTCGCCACGCCGGGCGACCTCGCCGCCGGTAATCCTCTGTCCATGAACCAAGGGGTCATCAAATCCTTCGCCTTCGCGACCGCCTCCTCGGTGACGAAGCCGACGCTTGGGACCAATATCGCTGACCTCTTCGCCTTCGACGTCTCGCAGTTCCATTATTCCGACGGTGCGGCCACCCAGGCCGGTTTCTGGTCGATGTCCTTCGACCAGACCACGCAGACCATGACGCTCGCCGTCCCTGAGCCCTCGACCTATGGCGTGGGGCTCGGAGCGATCCTCCTCGCCGCCGCGGCCATCCGCCGCCGGCGTCGCAAGGCCTGATTCGCCTCCGGCTTACTCGCCCGAAAGCCCGCCGCGTTTGCCGTTGAGCAACGAGGCGCCGATGAGCGCGACCGACAGGAACGCCATGGACCAGACCCCGAGGGCCGCCGCCAGCTGGGGGCCGTCGCCGAGCGCGCTCATGAGGGCGAACGTCGCCTTGGTGATCGGGAAGTGTTCCGCGCGCTGGGCGAGGATCAGGCTATCGCTCACCTCGAGCATGGAGAAGGCGAACGCGAGCACGCCGCCGGCGGCGAGGTGCGCCGCGAGCAGGGGGAGGGAGATGCGGCGCAAGGTGGACCAGGCCGAAGCTCCCATGGAACGCGCGGCCTGTTCGAGCACGGGGTCGCACTGTTGCAGGCCGGCGACCGCGGCTCGCGTCACGTAGGGTAGACGCCGGACCGCATAAGCGAGCCCGAGCAGCAGCAGCGGGCTGCCCCCGGCGCCCACGAGGATGGCGAAGGGTTTGCCCTCCTGAGACAGCGAGAGATAGCCGAAGGCCAGGACGAGTCCGGGCACGGCGAGCGGCAACATCGTGAGGGTATCCAGAAGGTGGCGGACCCGCAGGTCGGAGCGCGCGATCACCCACGCGGCGGCGATCCCCATCACCAGCGCGATCGTGGTGGCGAGCCCGGCGTAGGACAGGCTGTTCTGGATGGAAGGCACGACCAGCGCGCTGCCGAGCGCTTCCTGCCAGTGCGCGAGCGTCAGCTCGGCCGGCAGCACGGAGTTATGCCATTGGCCGGAGACCGACATGAGGATCACGCCGAGGTGCGGCAGGCAGGCCAACGCCGCGACGCCGGCGAAGAGTCCGCTGCAGGCCCATCCACGCCAGCCGAGCAGCGGCTGCGGAGTTGAGCGTAGACTCGGGCGGGGCGCGGCGCCGTGCCGGCTGCTGCCGAACAGGAGCTTCGACGCCAAGAAGACGCCGCCGGCCACGAGCAGCACGATGGTGGTGAGGGCGTAAGGCAGCGGATTACGGTCGAGGTTCTTGATGCCGTCCAGGATCTGCACCGGCGCCACGCGCGGGAAGTCGAAGACGAGGGGCACGCCGAGCTCCGTGAAGGCCCAGATGAAGACGAGCGCTCCGCCGGCGAACAGTCCCGGGGTGATGATCGGCAGGGTCACCCGCGTAAGCCGCCGCCACGGCGAGCAGCCGAGGTTGGCCGCGGCCTGCTCCATGGCCGGATCCATCTGCGCCAGCGCGGCGGCGAGGTTCAGGTAGAGGATCGGGTACAGGTGGAGCGCGTTCATCACGACGATCCCGAGCAAACGGTTCTCGGCCATCCAGTCCCGTGGGTGTAGCGGATCCATCCAGCCCAGGCCGGCCAGCACGGCGTTGAACGAGCCCTCGGTGCCAAGGATGCACTTGATGCCGATGGCGCCCACGAACGGCGGCAAGATCATCGGCACGAGCAGCGCCAGCGCGAGGAAACCGCGGCCGGGGAAGCTGTAGCGGTGGTTCAGCAGCGCGAGCGGCAGGGCGAGCAGGGCCGCCACGACGGTGCTGGCTAGGCCGAGGAGCAGGGCGTTGGTGAGGCCATCCCGGTAAAGCGGGTCGCGCAGCACGGCGAGGACGAAGCCGAACGTGAAGCCGCCGTCGCGTGGGTCGACGAACGCTTCGCGCAGCACGCAGAAGGCGGGGTAGAGGAAGCCGACGGCGAGCAGCAGCCCGACGGCGGCGCAGAGGATCCAGGCGGTACGGCGGTTCATGTCAGCGTTTCTCTTGGTGTTGGCGGGCGAGCTCCGCCGCGCGGCGGTAGTTCTCGCGGAAGATGGCGCCCAGTTCCGTCATGCGTCGCGCCGAGACGAGGGCGTCGCGGCTTTCGAGTCCGGGGTCGCCTTCGCCGCCGGCGCGATAGGGTAGGGCGCTGACATCACCCATGACGGCCAGCGCGTCCGCCGGCATGCCGGCCTTGATGATTTCCGCCCAGGCCTCCTTGAGTTCCTCGTGCGTGTCGATGCACATCACGCGCACCGCCCGGCGGATCGTCCCGAAGGACGCGGCGGTGAGCTCGGGGCGGTATTGGAGATGGTCGGTGCCTAAGTAAGGCGATTTGGCGGCGCGTTCCGGCGGCAGGGTGGCGTAGGTGTCGCGGCGGACGGGCGGGCGGAAGAGCTCGCGTTCCTGCGGGCCGTGCACGGCGCGCTATCGGAGAAATAGCGGGCGTTGGCCGCCATGCGTTGCACGAGGCGGAAGCCGTCCGTCCAGCCCAGCGCGAGCCGTTCCTTTTCCGGGAGCGCCGCGCGTTCCGGCGACTGGAGGCTACGCTGGATCTCGGCTTGGATGATGAGTTCGAACGCGCGCGCGACGGAGCCGCTCTTGGTGGGGTCCGCGAGGGCCAGCTGTCCGCGGAGACGCGGTTCGGCGAGGTCCGCCCAGCGGACGGGATCCGGCAGGCCGTTGGCGCGCCAGCGAGTCGGGGCCCAGCAGATGCCGAAGCGGGAAAGGCAGGAGGAGCTCCAAGTCTTATCCTTGGCCCACAGGCGCTCCCCGGTGAAGAATTCAGGAATCGGTCCGCCGGCCGCGAACCACTCCGGATGTCGCGTGAAGACGTGGAGCGGCAAGAGACGTCCCTTCTTGGCTTGGCTGGCGAAGTCCGGTTCGCCGCCGCCGAAGAAGACGTCGGCGCCGATGCCCGCCCGCTTTTCCTCGTCCGCCGCCTTATAGCCGGCATCCAGCATCAGGCGGATTTCGGAGGTCCCGCCGGGGCTGCGCCAATCGATATACACGTCCTCGCCGTGCTCAGCGCGCCAGTGGCGGGAGAAGGCTTCGGAGAACTCCCGGCGGATCGTCTCGCTGTGCGGCGTGAAGACGACGAGCCGCCGCGTACCCGGGGCAGGGCGCTGGGTCGTGTCCTTGCGCAGCAGCATGGGCAGGGCGATCAGCAACGCCAGCGCGCCGAAGGTGATCCACCATGCGCGGGACGACTTCATTTCCGCGGAA
>RFRI01000370.1 GCA_009924535.1 Verrucomicrobiota bacterium | reverse complement strand
GCCTTCGGAGCCGATCCAGAGGTCGCGGAGGTTCAGGCCGCTGACGAACTTACGCAGCGGAGCGGCCCAGCGGACCTTCTCGCCGGTGGGCAGGAAGCCTTCGAGCGCGTAGACGTGGTCGCGCACGACGCCGTATTTCGCGGCGCGCAGGCCGCCGGCGTTGGTGGCGATGTTGCCGCCGATGCTGCAATGCTTCACCGACGACGGGTCGGGCGGGAAGAAAAGGCCGTGCGGCGCGGCGCGGTCATTGATGTGCGCCGTGATCGCGCCGGGCTGGACGGTCGCCATCGACGAGACCGGATCGATCTCGATCTGGTCCCAGTGGTCGAGGTGGATGACCCAGCCGCCCTTGATCGGGGCGCAGGCGCCGGTCGTGCCGGTGCCGCGGCCGCGGACGGTGACCGGCACGCGATGGGCGTTGGCGAGCTGCAGCGTGACGCCGATATCATCTTCCGTCGCCGGACGGATGACCGCCTCCGGCATGAAGGACAGCCGCATGTTGTCAAAGGACGCGGCGAAGCAGGCGGCTTCGTCGGTCTTCACCGCCTGCGGACCCAGCTTCGCCAGGAGGGCCTGGGTGGCGGCGGGATGCGTCTGGGCGGGAAGGCTCACGCCTCCCATCAAGCAGGCTTAGCCCAGTTCGGCAAGCCACGCCGTCGCCTCGGCGTCGGAAGGCATGCGCCAATCGCCGCGGGGGGACAGGGCCAGGGAGCCGACCTTGGGGCCGTCCGGCATCACCGAACGCTTGAACTGCTGGCTGAAGAAGCGGTTCAGGAACGAGCGGAGCCAGTGGCGGATCTCCGTCTGGTCATATTTCCCGGCGAACGCGTGCTCGGCGATCCAGAGGACCTTCGAGGGGCGGAAGCCGTTACGGATGACGTGGTACAGGAAGAAGTCGTGGAGTTCGTAGGGGCCGACCAGCATCTCCGTCTGCTGGGCGATCTCGCCGTCGTCGCCGGGCGGGAGCAGTTCGGGGCTGACCGGGGTGGCCACGATGTCCTCGAGGATGGCCCGTTCGGTGCCGACGTGGCGGGCGTGCGCGGCCCAGCCGACGAGGTGCTTCACCAAGGTCTTCGGCACGCCGATGTTCACGTGGTACATCGACATGTGGTCGGCGTTGAACGTGCACCAGCCGAGCGCGGCCTCGGAAAGGTCGCCGGTGCCGACGACGAAGCCGTGGCTCTGGTTGGCGACGTCCATCAGGATCTGCGTGCGTTCGCGGGCCTGGGCGTTCTCGAACGTGACATCGTGCTTACCAGCCGGATGCTGGATGTCGCGCAGGTGCTGATCGACCGCTTCGTTGATCGGGATCTCGCGAGCGGTGATGCCGAGCGTCTCCATCAGGCGCATCGCGTTGACGCGTGTGCGGGCCGAGGTGCCCGGACCAGGCATCGTGAGGCCGATGATGCCTTTGCGGTCGAGGCCAAGGCGATTGAATGCCTCGAGGGTGACGAGGAGCGCGAGGGTGGAGTCGAGGCCGCCCGAGACGCCGATGACGACGTGCTTGAGGCCCGTATGGCGGAGTCGGCGGGCGAGGCCCGTCGACTGGATCGCGAAGATCTCCTGACAGTTCTCGTCGCGGCGATGCGGGTCCGAGGGGACGAACGGATGCTGGCTGTAGCGGCGGCGGAGCTTAGGCGTCTGGCCGGTCGGCACCCCGAGGGTGAACCCGATGACGCGGGGACGGACGGCCACCGGCGCGCCGAAGAAGGTGCTGTTGCGGCGGCGTTCGGCCGCGAGGCGGTCGAGGTCGATCTGCGAGACGATCAGGGCCAGGTCGAAGCGGAAGCGTTCGGATTCGCCGAGCACGACGCCGTTCTCGGCGATGAGGCCGTGGCCGCTGTAGACGATGTCGGTGCTCGACTCCCCGGCGCCGGCGGCGGCGTAGACGTAGGCGGCGCCGGGGAGTCGAGCACCGACATCGTCTACAGCGGCCACGGCCTCATCGC
>RFRI01000369.1 GCA_009924535.1 Verrucomicrobiota bacterium | reverse complement strand
CCTCACCTCACCGCAACGCGGCGGGCTTGGCAACCCCAGGCGAACGGCTACTTACCCGGAACGACGTCCGGGCGGGCGCCGCCGAGCGCCTTCACGAGGTCGACCTGGGCGCCGAGGCGATCCAAGCGGACGCGAGCAACGGCGACCTGCGATTCGGCCAGCAAGCGACGGGCGGCGAGGAACTCCATGGGGTCCAGCTGCCCCTGCTTCCGGCGCTCCTGCGCGATGCGGAAAGCCTCGCGGGCGGCCTTCTCGCGACGGACGGCGGCCTGGGCCGACGCCATGGTCTCACGGACGTCCGACAAGGCGTCACGTACCTCGCGGAACGCCGTCAGGACGGCCTTCTCGTAGGCCGCGGCGGCCTGATGCTGGGCGGCGATGGCGGCATCCACCTTGGCGGCGGTGCGGCCGAAATCGAGGAGCGGCACGCTCATGTTCAGTCCCAGCAAGGAAGTTCCGTTACCCTGGCCGAAGACGGAAGAGAACTCCTTGCTCTCCGCGCCGACGGCGCCGGTCAGCGTGAAGGTCGGGAAGTAGGCGGCCTTGGCGTAACCGATACGGGCGTTGGCGGCGACGAGCGCCTGCTCGGCCGAGATCACGTCGGGACGACGACGCAGCAGGTCGGCGGGCAAGCCTGTGGCCGGCGGCGGCGGCGTGGCACCCTGCGCGGCGGCTGGCGTCTTCAGCACGAGATCAGGCGTGCCGACGAGGAAACCGAGGAGGTGTTCGGCCTGGGCGCGAGCCCGACGCGAGTCTGATAGCGCAGAGACCGCGGCGGAGCGGGCCACTTCGGCCTGGGCGACCTCGTTGGCCCCGGCGGAGCCGACCTGGGTACGTTGCCGGATGATGCGGAGCTCTTCATCGCGGACGGCGAGCAGTTCCTGCGCGGACGCCTGCTGGACATCGGCCGAACGCACCAAGGCGTAGGCCTTCACGACGGACGAGACGACGCCGAGCTCGACCTGGCGACGGGCTTCGTCGGCGCTCAACAGCTGGGCGCGGGCGGCTTCGCTCGCGCGTCGCAGCTTGCCCCAGAAATCGAGCTCGAAGCTGGTCGAAAGGCCGGCGGTGTAATCCTTGCGGGTGCGGCCGAAGGTCGAGATCGAGGTATAGCTATCGTTGCTGACCACGTTGCGCGTGGCGCCGGCGCCGGCGGTGACCGCCGGCAGCTGCGCGCCGGCGACGTCAGCGAGGCCGGCGGAAGCCTCCTCGACGCGACCGGCGGCGAGGCGAACGTCGGCATTGTTCTTGAGCGCCTGTTCGACGAGCTGAGTAAGACGCGCGTCGCCCAGTCCGACCCACCAGTCGGCGGTGATGGCGGCCGTTCCGCCCTTCCCTTCGGGGAAAGCGGCGGCGGAAGGCAGCGCCGGACGTTCGTAGTCGGGCCCGACCGCGCAAGCGGTGAGCAGGCAGGCGGCGACGAGGCCGGAGAACGGAGTCCGGCTCATGCGCGCGGCTCGCTGACGGAACGCAGCGACCTGCTCCTTTCGCGCGTCGCGAGGCCCGCCTTGGTGTAAAGCAGCGCCGTGATTCGGCTCGATGACATCGCCAAGCAGCACGGCAAGCAGATCCTCTTCACCGGCGCCTCGGCCGCCATCAACCGCGCGGAGAAGGTGGGGCTCGTCGGCCCGAACGGTTCCGGAAAGACGACGATCTTCCGCATGATCATGCGCGAAGAGCCGCCGGACGAGGGCCAGGTCACCATCGATCGCGGCGTCACCGTGGGCTACTTCTCGCAGGACGTTGGCGAGATGAGCGGCCGCTCCGTCGTCTCCGAAGCGATGGCCGGCGCGGGCCCCGTCTCCGAGGCCATGGCGGAGTTGCGCGAGCTCGAGCTCGCTCTCGCCGACCCCGAGCGAGCGGACGAGATCGAGGCGCTCGTGGATCGCTTCGGTCAGGCCCAGGCCCGCTTCGAAGAACTCGGCGGCTATGCCCTCGAAGCGAACGCT
>RFRI01000368.1 GCA_009924535.1 Verrucomicrobiota bacterium | reverse complement strand
CGTATTTCAACTACCCCTACCCCTGCCCCGACCCCTAGTTCTTAAAGCTCCCCCGGCGGCTTACCCTCAGGTTCCTTGAGCTGATCGCCCCAACCGAGGATGCGGGCCTGAGCGCCGTGATGCTCGGCCTTGGTCTTGTCGCCCCGCTCCATCCAGATGCGGGACATCGAGGTGTGGATGTGGATGTCCTTAGGGCGAAGCGCCAAGGCCTGTTCACCGGCGGCCAGGGCCTCGTCATATTGACCCGACGCAAAGTGCACCTCGGCCTTGGCCAGCCATGCTTCGAAGCAGGCCGGATCAGCGGACACCGCCGCCTGCAGCTTCGTCAAAGCCGCGACCTCGTCGCCCATCGCGAAATCGAACGCCGCCTCGTCCGCCAAAGCCAAGGCGCGCGCGTGGGTCGAAGATTCGGACATGCGGACACCGTGCGTGGAGCCCGCGGCATCGCAAGCGCTCCTTTCACGCTTGGAAAGGGGCCGAGGGGGTCGCAACTTACCCGCATCATGGATCCTCGCTACGGAAAGCTCGCCGACGTGCTCTGCGGTTTCTCGACCCGTCTCAAGAAGGGGGAGAACGTGCTCATCGACGCCCATGACGTCCCCGAGGACTTCGTCATCGCGCTCATCCGGGCGGCACGCGAGCGCGGTGCCACCCCGATGGTGAACCTCCATAAGGCCCGCGTCGGCCGCGAGATGGTCAAAGGCGGCACCAAGGAACAGTTCAAGCTGGCGGCCGACCACGAGCTCGCCCGCATGAAGAAGATGCAGGCCTACGTCGCCGTGCGCGGCTCGGACAACATCTTCGAAGGCAGCGATATCCCGGCCGCCCAAGCCAAGCTCAACGGCGAGATGATGCGCCCGGTCCTCGACCACCGCGTCAACAAGACGAAGTGGGTCGTCCTCCGCTGGCCCACCTCCTCGATGGCCCAGCAGGCCAAGATGAGCACCGAAGCCTTCGCCGATTTCTACTTCCGCGTCTGCACGCTCGACTACTCCCGCATGATCCCGGGCATGGAAGCCCTGAAGCAGGCGATGATGAAGACCGACGAGGTCCACATCGTCGGCCCGGGCACCGACCTGAAGTTCAACATCAAGGGCATGAACGCCATCCCCTGCGGCGGCGAATACAACATCCCCGACGGCGAAGTCTTCACCGCGCCGATCAAGGACTCCGTCAACGGCGTGCTCCAGTACAACTGCGCGACGATCTATCAGGGCGTCTCGTTCGAGAACATCCGCCTCGTCTTCCGCAAGGGCAAGATCGTCGAGGCCACCTCGAACAACACCAAGCGCCTCAACGAGATCCTCGATACCGACGGCGGCGCCCGCTTCATCGGCGAGTTCGCCATCGCCTTCAATCCGCACATCCTCAACCCGATGCAGGACATCCTGTTCGACGAGAAGATCGCGGGCTCCTTCCACTTCACGCCCGGCAAGTGCTACGAGACCACCGACAACGGCAACCATTCGTCCATCCACTGGGACATGGTCTGCATCCAGCGCCCCGAATACGGCGGCGGCGAGATCCGTTTCGATGGCCAGGTGATCCGCAAAGACGGCCTCTTCCTTCCCAAGCCCCTCCAAAAATTGAATCCTGCATACCTCCTCGGTAAGGCCAAGTAACATGGCCAACCCCAAAAAGCCGAAGAAGGCCCAGCCCAAGCGCCTTGGATCCCGTCCGCAGGCCCGCACAGCCAAGGCCCTGAAGCGCAAGGCCAAGCCCGCCCCGCATGTGCCCTACGCAGCCCGTCCGGCCAAGGCCCCGGTCGAGGAAGTCCGCCCGGATGAGATCTTCAAGACACGCATCCCGAGCGAGTTCGCACCCGCCCGCGCCGACAAGATCATCGCTACGCTCCTCGACGGCGTCAGCCGCTCCCGCGTGCAAAAGGCCCTCGACCTCGGCATGGTGAAGGTCAACGGCCAGACGGCCGACTGCCGCACGCTGCTCCAT
>RFRI01000367.1 GCA_009924535.1 Verrucomicrobiota bacterium | reverse complement strand
GAGCGTGATGCCGGCGGCGCCGCTGATCGAGGCACCCGAGGCCGTCGTGATAAGGTTATAGGTGGTGGTCGACGAAGCCGCTGGGATGAAGGAGCCAAGGGGCGAGACCGAGATCACCGCGCCGCCCGCGCCGACCGTCATGACGCTCGAGGCGCCGGTCAGGGCGAGCGTATCGCTCGTCGCCCCAGCGGCACCGAGCTGGAACCCGAGACGTGCGAAGGACTTCGTGCCACCGAGGGTAACCGTCGCGTTGGAGGGAAGCGAGACCGTGCCACCGGTGCTATCGGCGAAAAGATTGAATCCGGAAGTGAAGGTCGTACCGACGCTCAGGGCCGTGATGCCGTTCAGTCCACCGACCCCGACTCCCAGGATGCCGCCTTCGTTGACAGTAGCCGTACCGGTGAAGGTGTTGGCACCGCCGAGATACAGCGCACCGAAGCCCTTGACCGTGAGGCCGGAGCCGTTCGTCACGGCACCGTTGAAGGCCATGGGGTTAGCCGCGATGTTGTTGACCGTGATCGTGCGGGCCGCAGCGCCGAGATCCAAGGTGCCGAAGGTCAGGCTGCCGTTGTTATAGGACGCTTGGCCGAGGCTGATGTCGTTATTGATGACGACATTGTTCGTGAGCACGCGGCTAGGGGCACCGTTAGTGTAAATCGACGAACCACCGTTCAACGTCAGCGTACCGGTGCCTAGCGCCGAGTTATTGCCAAGCCAGAGGGTACCCGCGGACACGATCGTGCCGCCCGAATAATTGTTGGTACCGTTGAGGTAAACGCCGCCCGCACCTGCCAGCGTCAGCGAATAGCCGGCACCATTGTCGACGATGTTTCCGCTGAAAGTCAGGTTAGAGGCGTTACCCAGCTTGGTGTTCGAAGTAAGGGTCAGCGTGTAACCCGAGGCCTGGCCGCCGCCCGTCGCCGAGCTGATGATCGCTCCCGCCCCGGCGATACCCGTACCGCCGATGACGACGTTGTTATTGATCGTCGCCTGAAGATCCAACGCCGCGTTGGATCCCATGACGATGTTATTACCGTTCGCGCCGGCGGCGTTGGCGCCGACGAGCTTGAGCGTGATGCCCGTGCCATTGACGAACATGTTGCCCGTGAAGCCGGTGTAACTGACCGCGGACGTGCCGAGCAACACGGTGTTGGCCGATCCGCTATTGATGAAGGTCAGGTTACCTGCGCCGGTCAGCTGACTTGCATCGTCTAGCTGGAATTGCTGGCCGTTGAGATCAATCGTGCCACCCGCGGCCTGAACGTTGATGGCCTTAGTCGTTGCAGCAGGATTGAAAGTGACGCCGGACGCGTTCTTAAAAGTACCCCCGTTGAGGTAGATATTGCGCGCCCCAGAGGCTCCCAAAGATGTGTTCGTATCGATGCCATTATAGCTCGTCGAAAACGCGAAGACGCCCTGGTTGATGAAAATACTTCCGGTAAAAGTATTCGTTCCACTGCCGATAGTAAGAGTGCCAGCGCCGGTTTTTGTCAGGTTAGTGGCCGCAAGAATCGGACTGTTGATTGTGATCGCATCGGCGGCGAGATCGGTGCGGATGACAAGTTCTACGGACGTGCTGATGCCCGTACCGCCGCTGATAGTGGTCGTCGAACCCCCAGTACGAAGGATGCCGCCGGCGGCGAGTGTTAGCGTCTGGCCGGTGGCAAGGGCGACGTCGGCGGCGCTGGCGCTACTGACTTTCAGCGTGTTGATGCTGATAGTGTTCTGCGCGGCGATCGCAGCCGTCGTCTGATAATTGGTGGCCGCCACAGTGAGTATGTTCGAGCCACCCGCGACGGTTGTGAACGTGGCATCCGTGCCGTAGACCGGTGCGCGAACGTAACTGTTAGCGGCGTTGGCGTAGGCGTAATCGGCGCCGCCGAAGAAGAGGCCCTGATTCTGGAAACCGGCGGCGATCGTAGTGAAACTAATACTATTCGTAGTGGCGGTG
>RFRI01000366.1 GCA_009924535.1 Verrucomicrobiota bacterium | reverse complement strand
CTCGTCGAAGGCCGTCCAGCTACCAAGGCCGATATCCTTGTGGGTGATGAAGGTGTCGGACCGATTGTCGGCGACGAAGTCCATGCCCGTTATGAGACCAGGAGCGGTATCCCGCTGTATTTTGATTCGAAGAAAGGCACGTGGACGCCCGGTACGCCGTTTGGCACCCGCCTGATCGGCAGCAAGGGTGTCATCTCGTTGCAGATCGACGAGGAGCCTTTGGCGGTCCTTGAACGGGACGGAAAGAAGACCCCGATCACCACGGCAGGCATCGGGATGGCTGAGCCCATCCAGGACATCAAGCTCGTGAACGGCGGACACCACGGGGCCGTGCGCGACCTGCTGGCCGCCATCGCGGAGAAGCGCGAACCCGTATGCGGACCCGAGGCCGGCCGGGAGACCATCTAGATGACCACCGCCGTCTTTGCTTCGTTCGCCGCCGGCGGGAAGAAGATCAGCCTGCCGCAGGCAGACCGCCAACATCCTTTAAACTAAACCAATGCGACACAGCTTCACTTTACTATTGTTAACCCTCGGCCTCGTTGCGGCGGAGAGTCACGTCATCAAGGTCGCCGTCTATGACGATGTCGGTGCGACGGGCAAAGGCATCCCGTGCGTCGAGGCAATTGCGGGCAAGTCCAGCGACATAAAGCTTACCAAACTCAAGGGCGCGGATATCGCCGCCGGTGGACTCAAGGGATACGACCTCGTTATGTTCACCGGTGGCAGCGGCAGCGCGGAAGCCGGAGGCCTGGGCGAGAAAGGTCGAGAGGAAGTGCGCGAGTTCGTGCGCCAGGGTGGCGGATATGTCGGCATCTGCGCCGGCGCTTATCTCGCGTGCAGTGGTTTCGAGTGGGGATTGGGCGTCCTGAATGCCAAGACCGTCTCGCCCAAGTGGCGACGAGGGCAGGGCGAGGTTAAGATCGAAGGCTTGGCCTTCGGCGAAAAAATGGCGGACCGAGGTATCCGTTATGCGAACGGCCCGATCATCAAGGCGGACGTCCGCAAGGACCTGCCCGAGTTCGAAGTCCTGGTCTCTTTTCGTACCGAACTGGCCCTGAACGATACCCCCGTCGGCGTGATGGTGAATGCGCCCGCCATGGTGCGCAGCACCTATGGTCTCGGTCGTGTCTTCACCTCCAGTCCGCACCCTGAACAGACCGCCGGCTTGGAACCGATCGTCGAGAAGGCCGTCCGCTGGACCGCGCGATCTAAGGGCCCTACCGAAGAACTTTGGAAGCGGCTCGAAGCCATGGAGGTCGATAAGCTCTGGCTGCCCGGAGCGATTGTCGATTGGAAGACCGGGCTGCCGACCGGGCAGGCCATCAAAGATGCCAAGAGCAAGCATACCCATTGCAGCCAGTTTGTGGCCGCGGCGACCGAACGCCTAGGGGTCTATGTCCTGCGTCCGCCGGAGCACGGCGTCGTGCTCCTCGCCAATGCGCAGTTCGACTGGTTGGCGTCGGACGCCGGTAAGAAGGCAGGCTGGGTGGTATTGAAGGACGGGGCGGCGGCGCAGGCGTCGGCGAACGAAGGTCGGCTCGTGCTCGCCTCGCTCAAGAATCCCGATCCCAATAAGTCAGGTCACATCGCTATCGTTCGCCCAGGGGGGAAAGATGCAGAGCTCTTGGCCAAGGAAGGACCGGACGTGATGCAGGCGGGCGGCACGAACGCCCTGCGCACCTCGATGCGCAAAGGCTTCGGCAATCATAAGCAGGAATACGACCAGATCGCCTTCTACGCGCACGTCGTCGACCTGCCCGCGGCGAAGTAAGCCTTAGCGTACCGTCGCTTCGCAGACCATCTCGAGGATACGAGCGATGCTGTAGGTCTCGTAGGAGCCGTTTTTCGGAGGCGTCGGAGGGTTCGTGTGCGTACCGAAGTTATCAGCCGGCTGCGGGATGCGCGTGAGGTCGGGGCTCCACTGGCCGTCCTTGCCGCCCATTTTGTAGATCACTAGGTCGAGCGAAGGCACGATGT
>RFRI01000365.1 GCA_009924535.1 Verrucomicrobiota bacterium | reverse complement strand
CTTGTTGATCTCGATCTGGGCCGAGAGGAGGTTGACCTCGTTGACCGCGCGGGCGAGGGACTCGCCGTCGGTCGCGAAGATCGTGACCCAACCGGAGTCGTCCTGATCGATGTCGAGCTGGCAACCGGTGTATTCCGTGATGCGCTTGATGTTCTTGCCGCCCGGGCCGATGAGCGCGCCGATCTTGTCGGACGGGATCTTGATGCGGTGGGTGCGAGGAGCGCAGGGCTTCAGCTCGGCGCGGGTGGCCGGCATGGTCTTGGCCATGATGTCCAGGATCGCGTCGCGGGAGACCTTGTTCTGGGCGATGGCTTCCTTGGCGATGCTCATCGGGAGACCGTGGATCTTGAGGTCGAGCTGGAAGGCGGTGATGCCTTCGCGGGTGCCGCAGATCTTGAAGTCCATGTCGCCGTAGTGGTCTTCGGCGCCGATGATGTCGGTGAGCACGCGGTGCTTCACGATCTTACCGGAGGCGTCTTCGGTCACGAGACCGCAGGAGATGCCGGCGACCGGGGCCTTGATGGGCACGCCGGCGTCGAGGAGGGCGAGGGTGCCGCCGCAGACGGAAGCCATCGAGGTGGAACCGTTGGATTCCATGATCTCGGAGACGAGACGGATGGAGTACGGGAAGTCCTGCTCGGAAGGCAGCACGGAGAGCAGCGAGCGCTCGGCGAGGTTGCCGTGGCCGGTTTCGCGGCGGGAGGTCATGCCGAAGCGGCCGGTCTCACCCACCGAGAAGGGCGGGAAGTTGTAGTGCAGGAGGAACGAGCGCTTGCTCGGGCCGCCGGTGATGGCGTCGACTTCCTGGGCATCCTTGGAGGTACCGAGGGTCGCGAGGACGAGACCCTGGGTTTCACCGCGCTGGAAGAGCGAGGAACCGTGGACGCGGGGAAGCACGTCGACTTCGCAGGAGATGGCGCGGAGATCCAGGGGCTTGCGGCCGTCGGCGCGTTCGCCGCTCTGGATGATGGCGTTGCGGTAGACCTTTTCCTGGAGCTTCTCGAAGGCCATCTTGATCTGGCGGGAGTCGAAGACGTCGCCGAGTTCGGCCTTGCAGGCGGCCTTGGCCTTCTCGACCACGGCCTTCACGGCGTCGCCACGTTCCTTCTTGGAAGCGAGGAAGATCGCCTTCTTGAGCTGGTCGCCTTCGGCGGCCACGCGTTCGCAGATGGCGAGGGCCTTCGGTTCGCAGACGACGAGCGGGAAGACGCGCTTCGTCTTGGAGTACATCGCGGCGAGCTTGCGCTGGGCGGCGATGATCGGCTGGATGGCCTTCTGGGCGTACTCGAGGGCGGCGATGAAATCGGCTTCGGGCAGCTGGTCGGCCGAACCTTCGATCATCATCATGTCGTTCTCGTTGCCGACGTAGATGAGATCCAGGTCGGACTCATACTGCTGCTCGTGGGTCGGGTTGACGACGAACTGGCCGGCGACGCGACCGAGGCGGATACCCGCGATCGGGCCGTTCCACGGGATGTCGGAGCAAAGGAGAGCGGCGGAGGCGCCGTTCACCATGAGCACGTCGGAGTCGTTGATCTGGTCAGCCGAGAGCAGGAGGCCGATCACCTGGACTTCGTTGAGGAAGCCTTCGGGGAAGAGCGGGCGGAGGGGACGGTCGCAGAGGCGCGAGGTCAGGATTTCCTTGTCGGAAGGCTTGCCTTCGCGACGGAAGTAACCGCCCGGGAAACGGCCGGCCGCCGCGAACTTCTCGCGGTAGTCGACGGTCAGGGGGAAGAAGTCCTGGTCGGGGGAGCGCAGGTCTTCGGCGGCGGTGGCCGACACGAAGAGCGTGGTCTCGCCCTTGCTGATGGTGACCGCGCCGTTGGCGAGGCGGGCGATGGAGCCCGTGTTGATCGTGATACCGAGTTCTTCGATGGTCACGGAGTGTTTCTGTTTCATGTGTGTTTGCTTGGTGCTTTGTGTCAGGCGGAATTGCCCGACGGGTGGTTATGGGTGGTGGGTGAAAAGCGGACGTCCCAGCCTAGGCTGGGA
>RFRI01000364.1 GCA_009924535.1 Verrucomicrobiota bacterium | reverse complement strand
GCAAGCTCCGCGTCGTCGACCCGATCGACTACATGCCGCACAACGTCGTGAACGTCGACATCCTGCCGGAATACCCGATGACGATCGCCGTGATGGCGCGCGACAACGCCGACCCGAAGACCGGCCTCGAATACGGCGACCATGTCGGCGACGGCGGCTTCATCCTCAAGTTCTCGGACGGCACCGTCACCAACGCCAAGTGGAAGGCGAAGAACTTCTTCAAGGGACCGCTCAACGGCGACGTCAAGAACCCCAAGGTCGAGCACACCCCCGTGCCCGAGAACTGGTTCGCCACGGACTTCGACGACAGCAAGTGGGCCCAGGCGACGGAGTTCACCGAGGAACGCGTCGGCCCGAAGGAACACTTCTATAAGTTCAAGGACAACTTCGCCGGCGCGAAGTTCATCTGGTCCGACGATCTCGACCTCGACAACACCGTGATCTTCCGGACCAAGGTCGAAGCCCCCGCCGGCTACAAGCAGCGCTGGACCACGAAGTCCGAATTCGATATCTCGAAGCCGTTGGGACAGTGATACGATAGGTGTCCGCGGTTAGCGGTTGGACAGATGACCGAACTCAAAAGGAGACCGGAAACCGGAAAGTTGGCTGCGAGCAAAAGACCCCCCAGCCAATGATCCGGTCTCCGGTCTCCCTTTGTTATTTCCAACCGCCAACCGCTAACCGCTGAAACCTGTCCTGGGTAGGGGCGCGACGGCGTCGCGTCCGTTCGCCAAGTCGCGCGTTCATCACCGGGCAGCCTGCTCGACCCTCCAAATTCCGTCCGCCCACGGACGTGATGGCAATCACGTCCCACACTCGAAGAGCGATAGAGGCCTTTAAGCGCCCTGGAAGCGATGGATGGATGGAGCGGATACCTCACTGCGATGGGGGTCGCTAACCCTATCCAGGACGACATTATAGACTTACCCCCATGAAGTCGCTGCCCCTGTTACTGGCCTTGGTTTGCCTTTCGCTTTCGGCCGCGCCCGCCGATAAGGACGCACTCAAGTACGTAGCTCCCGACGACAGATTATGGATGGGGGGCAAGGGTAAAACGGACTGGCACGGGTTCTCGATGGATGAGATTAGTCCGCTCGCCACTTTGAAAACTAAGTCCAATGGTCGGCCGTGCATCCTGATAATCGGCGACCTCGAGGCGGACTGTTATAGCCAGATCGCCGCTCATGAACTTATCGGCAAAGCTAACGTGTGGAATGGAACCATCAGGGGCCGCGCAACCGTAACCCCCTATGTGTTTAGTCCTGAACGAATTGACCTCCAGGAGGCCGGAAGGGGAGAATTAGACTATTGGGATGTGATACACTTTAACTGCGGCCTGTATCTCCCCGACTTTAAAGAAACGGGCAAGAAACGGCAGCCTAATATTGGACTGGACGCATACGAGAAGGACGTCCGGGCGTGCGTGGCCTACCTCAAGAGGAATTGCCATGGGAAACTGATCTTCGCCACGATGACGACCACCATCTCGGAAGGCGACGTCGACGCCTATAACGCGATCGCCGTAAAGGTCATGAAGGAAAACGGCATTTCCATCAACGACCTAGCCACCAACGTCGGACCGAAATTGGCCAAGCTGCAGCGGACATTCAATCAGCTCCCCTTCTATAAAAACGAGGGCTACGAAGTGCTCGGCCAGGCCGTCGCGAAGTCGGTCAGTGCCACGATTAAGAAGTAAGGAACGAAGGCAAAGGTGTCCGCGGTTAGCGGATAGCGGTTAGCGGATAGCGGTTAGCGGTTAGGAAATGCCAACGATCAAAGGGAGATCGGGAAGATGGTTAAACCGTTCGCCGCAGGGCGAACCAAGGTAGGGGCACGATTTATCGTGCCCTCCATACTTCGGAGGGCGCGGCGAAGCCACGCCCCTACCCTCGGCCGCCCTGCGGCGGCCGTGCGGCCGAGCAGGGGTGCTCGGCCCTACCCAAGGCAACCTAGGGCAGCACGCGGTGCTGCCCCTACCACAAAGGCCATCACTCCCCCGATACTCGATACTCCATACTCTC
>RFRI01000363.1 GCA_009924535.1 Verrucomicrobiota bacterium | reverse complement strand
CTCTTCGTGTCCGACATGTATGAATATTACATCGCGCACGGTCAGCACTACCAGAACCAGATCGATCCCACCACGGGCCGCATGTATCGCCTCCGCGGCAAGGATGCCAAGTTGGAGACCGACACGAACCTCGAAGGCAAGACGACGGCTCAGCTCGTGGCCTTGCTCGGACACGCGAACAAGTTCCACCGCACGGCTTCGTTGCAGCTCCTGGCGGAGCGCCGCGACCCGCAGGCGGTTGCCTTGCTCGACGCACAACTCGCGGTCGACAAGGGCAGGGGTGCCCTCGGCTCGCTCTGGGCTCTCTCTCAGGTCGGCGCCCTCACGGACGCGCGCGCCGTCGCCGCGCTGACCCATGCCTATGCTCCGGTTCGTTTCTGGGCCACGCGTTTCCTCGGCGATAAATATGGCGTCAACCGCGGTCTCGGCGTCGCGGGTCTCGGATCCAAGGGGGCCCGCGAGCTGCCGGCGGACGTCTTTACCGCCGTGCTCGCCCGCGCCCGCACCGAACCGGATGCCGAAGTGCGCTCACAGATCGCTTCCTCTGCCCGTCGTCTGCCGACCGGGCAGATGCTCAAGCTCGTCTCGGCGCTCGCTTCCCGTGACGAGGACGTGAACGATGCCTATATCCCGCTGTTGCTCTGGTTCGCCTTGGAGTCGCATGTGACGCTCGATCGCGAAGCGGTCGTGGGCTTCGCCAAAGATCCGGCCGTCTGGGACCGTCCGCTCGTCCAACAGCATCTGTTGCCGCGCCTCATGCGTCGCTTTGCCACGGAAGGCCGTCGGGCTGATCTGCTCGTCTGCGCCCAGTTGCTACGCCTCGCGCCGACGCCGGCGCACAGCGTGCACCTCATGAAGGGCTTCGAAGATGCCTACCGTGGACGTGAACTCGCCGGCTTACCTGACGAACTCCTCCAGGCCATGGCCGCTTCCGGCAAGGCGCCGTTGATCCTCCGTATCCGCCAGGGCGATCCTGCGGCCATCAAGGAATCGCTGGCCCTCATCGCGAACAAGAAGGCGGATGCGTCCGAACGACTTAATCAGCTGCGCGTCTTCGGTGAAGTGCGTCATCCCGAGGCGCTTGCCGCCTTGCTCGCGATCGCTGACTCGGCCGAAGCTGTGCCGTTGCGCAAGGCCGCGCTTATTTCGCTGATGACCTATGGTCAGCCCGAGGTCGGCGCTCAGGCCGTCACGATTGTCGAGAAGAGCGCCGGTGAGATCCGTCTCACCGCGCTGGCCTTGCTCGCAAGTCGTGCCGAATGGTCGCAACAGCTCCTGCAGGCCGTGAAGTCCGGCCGAATCGGCGCGAACACCGTCCCGCGCGATATGGTCGAACGCATGCGTCAGCATGAGCCCAAGCAGGTGCAGTCTTTGCTCGCCGAACTCTACCCGGTCAAGCCGGCCGCTGGCGTCACGGATTTCATCGCCAAGATCGCCGACGTCGAAGCCAAGCTGAAGGCAGGCACGGGTAACCCTTATGCGGGTGAGGCTCTCTTCATGGAGAAGTGTGCGGCCTGCCATAAGCTCTTTTTCAAGGGTGGGAAGATCGGCCCGGAACTCACCGCCTACCAGCGTGATAACCTGGGCACGATGCTCATCAGTATCGTGAATCCCAACGCCGAGATCCGCGAAGGCTTCCAGTATTTCTCTGTCACCACGAACGACGGAAGGTCGCTCAGCGGCTTCCTGGTCGAGCGCGATGCCCAGATCCTCGTGCTGCGCGGATTGGAGGGGGAGGATATCACCGTACGCCAAGCCGACGTGCGTCTGCTGACTCCGATGGGACGAAGCCTCATGCCGGAAGGATTGCTGGATGGCTTGGAGCCCCAGCAGCTCCGGGACCTCTTCGCCTACCTGCGGATCTCGCAGCCGATCAGCAAATAGTCCCAACTTAGGCTGGAACTTCGGCTAATATTGGGTGTTTATTAGTATGTACCCCATACCCTATGAAGCACCTACCCTACGTCTGTCTCCTCGCCCTCGGTTCGGCCTCCGCTTTCGCGGCTTCCGGCCCTTCCAGCCTCTTCGCC
>RFRI01000362.1 GCA_009924535.1 Verrucomicrobiota bacterium | reverse complement strand
TCACGGTTCACGTCGGTGAACTTCGTGATCGTCGGGGCGTGCGAGACGTAGACGACGTTGTCGATGACGCAGATGCCGAGGGGCGAGGTCCACTCCGGATCCTGGACGAAGGTCTGGACGGAGTCAGCGAACCCCTTGCCCTTGGTGTCGCTGAGCACGATCACGCGATCGCCTTCCGCGCGACGCTTGCCGCCCTTGTTGTAGACGCGGTAGTTGACGCCTTCGTTGACCCAGAGGCGGCCTTGGGCGTCGAAGTCGATGTTGGTCGGATTGGCCAGCATCGGCGAGCGGGCCCAGAGGGTGACCTCGAGGCCTTCGGGCAACTGGAAGAGGGCGGCCGGCAGGGAGCCGCCTTCGGAAGGCTTATAGGGTTCGGGCGGAGCCTTGTCGGCCGGGGCGGACTTAGGCGCGGCGACCAGGGAGGCGGCGGCGAAAAGGAAGAGGACGGAGCGGGGCATGGCGGGGAGACTGTTTCTACACCCCGACAGACCGCAGGTTCCAGCCTATCTTTTCGGAAACCCCCTACCCTACCGAATCAGGCCCACCATCCCTTAAGGGTGGCGAAATCCTTGCGGGTGGCGTCCACGGCGACCTTCAAGGCGCCTTGATCGGTGACCTTGCCCTTCAGGTATTCGACATGGAGGCAGACCGGGCCCGCGTAACCCGACTTACGGAGAAGGACCACGGAGTCCTTGCCGACGGTGCCTTCGGCGAGGGGGCAACCTTCGGCCACCCTTCCCTGCCAGGTGAAGTTCTTGAAATAGACCATCGAGAGGTGGTCCCGGGCGAGGGCCAGATGGTTCGGCCAGGAAAGGCCGCCTTCGACCATCGCATGGAAGAAGTCGAAATTCCAGGATAGCTCGTCGGCGCGATAGTCGCGCATGAGCGTGGCCATGTCCCAGATCGCGGCGCCGACATTCTTCGGGCCGGAGTGATTCTGGTAGCACGGCAGGATGCCGACAAGCGTGCTGAGCGAGACCAATTCCTTGAGGCGCGGACGGATGTCGTCGAGCTCCGTCCAAAGCGACTTCTTGCCGGAGTACGGGTACCACTTCATGCGGTAACGCGGGATGCCGAGGGCGCGCGCGGTACGCAGCACCTTCTCGGAGCGGTCCGCTTCGTTGACCTCGTTGATGTCGGAAGTCATCAGCGTGATCGTCACGCCGCACTTCTTGAAAGCATCCACCAGCTTCGGCAGGTCTTCTTCGATGCGAGCAGGCTCGACGTGACCGCCCTTGCGCACCGGCGCTTCGACTCCCTTGAAGCCGAGCGCGGCGACGGTCTCGGCGAGCTGGTCGTACGGCAGGCCGACGAGATGCTTCGTGAACAGGCTGAATTCAGGGGCTTTCGGCGACGGCGTGGCCGCGAGCACCGGGCGGAGCATCGCTCCCGCCATCAGCGAACCGGAGAGACCCAGCATCGAGCGACGGGAAAGCATCGGCCTACTTCTTGACGATGCGCTTGATCTGGCCGGCCAGCGAAGCGACGAGCACGTCGCCGTTGCTAGGATCGTAACCGAAAGCGGAGATGCTGAAATCCTTGGCGACCTGCTGCGACTCCCACTTGCCGCCTTGTTCGCGCAGGGCGAAGATACGACCGGAGGCGAAGTCGGCGAAGACATAGGCGTCGGCGATGGCCGGAACGCGATCGCCGCGATAGACGACGCCACCCGTCACCGAGTTGCCCAGCTTGCGGTCGTACTCATGGATCGGAGCCTTGAAGTCCGAGGGAGCGGCAAGGCCAGGGGCTGATTTCTTGCCGGAGGCGTCCTTCTGGTTGAAGACGTGATTGCCCTCGACGTCGTGCCAGCCGTAGTCGCCGCCAGCCACGAGGATGTCGATCTCTTCGAAGAGGTTCTGGCCGACGTCGCCGGCGAAGCAGGCCCCCGTCTTGGGGTCGAAGGAGAAGCGCCAGGCGTTGCGCAGGCCGGTCGCCCAGGTCTCGGTCCGGACGGACCCGGCCTCCATGGGGCGACCACGGTGGGAGGTCGTCTTAAGGAAGGGATTGTCGGCCGGGACGGAGTAGTAGGCCTGCCCCTT
>RFRI01000361.1 GCA_009924535.1 Verrucomicrobiota bacterium | reverse complement strand
CACTTTCTCGGCCAGCCACGTTTCCTGCGGGCCGACGGTGATGGCCATCTTGGGGACCATGGTGATATTGCCGCCACCGGAGGTGCGGGCGTTCTGGCTCAGGGTGACGGGGTGTAGTTCGACGATGCGGGTGCCGAGCTTACGGTATTCCGCCGGAGAGGGCGGCGCGTCCTTGTACTTGCCGGTGCGCTTGAGCGGGTCGTTGAAGGCCCAGTGCTTGATGTCGCCCTGGCCGCCCTGCATGACCGCGCAGCGGACGCCGGCGTGCCACGTCTGGACGAACTCGGCGATCTTCGCCGTAGGGAAGTGGAGGTTGGCCTCGGGCATCGCCAGTTTCTTCTGGATGCGGTTGAAGCAGAGTTCGCGGTCGGCGCGCTCGAAGGAGAGGGCGTGCGTGACCGGCACTTCCTTCTTCGTCTTGTCATCATACCACTCGTCCATGCCCCAGAAGTGGGCGTGCTTCAGGTTGAGTCCGAGTTCGTTGACCAAGCGGGCGACGAGCGGGAGTTGTTCGGTTGGACCAATCGGTCCGCAGATGCCGACCGGATTATCGGCGGTGGCCTGCTTCCAGGCCGCGATGTATTCCAATGCCTCAGCCAGGTAGAAGTCCTCGAGGGTGTCATACATCACCACCTTGAAGCCCGGCCGCGACAGCTGGCGCAGGTCTCGCTCCGTCAGCTTCGCCGCCTCGTTGATGAGCGAAGAGTCGAGCGTCGTGTAATCCCACCAGTCGGGGGCGATGTGGCTGAGTTTGCGGGACATTGGACGTAAAGATGGCAGAGGACAGAGGACAGATGACGGATGCTGAACTGAGGCTAGGGCCAGGGCTAGGGCTGGGGTTAGTTTAGGCTTTCGTGTCTTCGGCGGACTTATCGCGGAAGAGGGCGAGGAAGATCGGGATGAGCGCGGCGCTCATGATCGCCGGCACGAGCCAGATGGACTTCCAGTCGTGGAGGCCGGCGGCGTTCGTGTAATTCTGCGCGACGACGCCGGAGAGCCAGGAGCCGACGAACATGCCCGCGCCGAGGGTGAACACGGCGTGGAGGCCCTGCGCCGAGGCGCGGAGGCTATCGCCGGCGGCCTTGTCGACATACATACGGCCCATCACGAAGATGAAGTCGTAGCACATGCCGTGGAGGAGGATGCCGCCGAGGACCATCCAAGTGGCCGTAGGCTGTTCATGGAAGTAAGCGAACAGGGCGAAGCGGACGGCCCAGGCGGCCATGCCGAGGATCATGATGCGCTTGGCACCGAGGAATGGCAGGAGCACCGGCAGCAGGAGAAGGAAGCCGACCTCGGAGACCTGGCCGAGGGTCATCTTCGAGGCGTAGTTCGCGACGTTCATGTCGCTGAGGAAGGCGCCGGTCCAGGTGAAGTAGAAGCTCAGCGGGATGCAGATGAGGAAGGAGCAGAACATGAACACCGCGAAGGAGCGGTCCTTGAAGAGCTTCAGCGCATCGAGGCCGAGGAGCTTGCTGGCCGAGACCGGGCCGGCGTCGCCCTTGGGCGGGGTATTCGGGAGGGTGAAGGAGTAGAGCGCGATGGCGACAGCGACACCGCAGGCGAGGGTGAACATCCCGTTGTTGTCGGCGAGGCCGGCGAAGTTGATCACGTTGGCGGCGGCGATCCAGCCGGCGGAGGCGGCGGCCATGACGATGGGGAACCACTTGGCCGGGTTCGGGGCGTGGGTGAGGGTGATCGTGTTGATCAGTCCGTGGCCGGCCATGTAGGTCAGGGTGTAGACGATGAGCGACGGGTAGAAGATGCTGAAGCTGGTCTGCTGGGAGATCCACCAGAGCAGGCCGGCGCCGAGGAGGTGCAGGACGCCGAGCAGGCGTTGCGCAGGGACGTAGCGGTCGGCGATGACGCCGATGAGGAAGGGCGAGACGAGCGCGCCGATGGCGGTGGTGCCATAGGCGAGGCCGATCTGCGTGCCGGTGAAGTTCAGCTTCCCGAGGTACACGGCCATGGTGTTATACCAACAGCTCCACACGAAGTAGTGGAGGAAGACCATCGTGGCTAAACGGATGTATAGGGTG
>RFRI01000037.1 GCA_009924535.1 Verrucomicrobiota bacterium | reverse complement strand
ACCACGCCGTCGAAGGATGGGCCCCCTTCGCCGCCTTCCTGCTGATCCTCTCGGCGATCTTCTTCTCCGGTTTCCTTTCCGTCTACGTCCAGCGTCGCGCCAACGACGGCGGCCTCAAGGGCCTCTGGATCTTCACCAACCACCTCGGCGCCTGGGCTTTCGCCAGCTACGTCGCCTTCTATCCTTTTCTTGCGGCCCATGGCCTGCGTAACGCTTACGCCCCCGCCTTCATCGGCGGCCTCGTGCTGCTCCTGCCGGTTCTCTTCGCGGGTGAAGGTCATCACGACCACGATCATGATCATGGCGACGGCCACGATCACGGCCACAGCCACTAAGCCGGCTCAGAGCGGCGCGGTGCCGCCGAAGTCGAAGACCGTGTGACTGATCAGACCTCGCTCCAACACGGCGAGGTCTGATTGTTTGTCGGTCGTGAGGTTCTCACCGTCGTTCCAGGCGAACGAGAAGCCCTGAGCCGAACGCTTGAAGAGGGAACCGTGACGCACCAGCGCCGGCGTGCTGCGTTCCATCGCGGTGGCGTCGGTGACGGTCGCGGGGTAGTTAAGGCTATGCACGTGCAGGCCGCGGCTGGGTTGGCCGACGAGTGCTTTGGCGAAGCGTGCGGCGTGGCGGCAGGCGGACTCGAGGTGCGGGCGGAGGGCCGGCGGGCAGGCCGACGAGTTCCGGTGCACCTGTTCGAAGAGGGATTGCTCGAGGTCGAGGGAGCAAGCCACGGCCGGCAGGCCCCAGGCGGTGCCTTCGGTCGCCCCGGCGAGGGTGCCCGAGCTCAGGCAGAGCGGCATGGTGGCGTTGAAGCCGATGTTGATGCCCGAGAGGACTACGTCGGGCTTCACGGGCAGGAGGTGGCCGAGCGCGATGTTGACGCAGTCGGAGGGAGTGCCGTCGATGGACCAGGCTTGGCGGCCGAGGTTCGGGTAGTCGGCGAGGGTGACTTCGCGGTGGCGGCTGAAGGCACGTCCGATCCAGCTGCGTTCGCCCGAAGGGGCGGCGACGACGACGTCGAAGCCTTCGGCCACGCAGGCGGCGACCAGCGCATGGAGGAAGGCGGCGTTGATGCCGTCGTCATTGGTCAGCAGGGCTAAGGGCTTCATCCTAAGGTCAGGGCTTGGCGCCCGGTAGGCCGGCTTCGAGCTCGGCGATCTGGTCGCGGAGGACGGCGGCGGACTCGTAGTCTTCTTCCTTCATTGCCACCTTGAGCAGGTCGCGGGCCTTGGTCAGCTTGGCCTCGCGGTCGGCGGTGGCGTCATGCGGCCGGCGGCCGTGATGTTCCAGACCGGGCTGGATACGGGCGATGGTAGCCAAGGCCTGCGGGGCATGGGCTTCATAGCAGGTCGGGCAGCCGAGGCGGTGGATCCGGTCGAAGTCGGCCCACCGGAAGCCGCAGGTGGGGCACTTGCCCCGGCCGACGGGGGTCGGGACGGTCAGCTTCAGCCCGAGCGCGAGGGAGGGCAGGATAGAGTCCGAGAGCAGGGAGGGGCAGCCTTGGCAGCAGGCATAGGTCTCCGCCTTGCCCCCGGCGACGAGGGTGAAGTAGACGGCGGCGTTCTGGACGCAGCCCTGGCAGGATGGCGGACGAGGAATCAAGCACGCCCACAGTGCACGCGAACCGCTTCCGATTCAAGTGCGACGGCGAACATTTCAGGTTGAAGCCATGCCGAGGGCGGATTGCCTATGAAACCGATGCTTTCTTCTGTCCTCATGATCGTGCTGGCTGACTCGGCGAAGGGCGCGTTCTGGTATTTCCAGCAGATGGACACCGCCGGCATGGCCGTCGCGGGCGTCCTGCTCGTCTGCTCCTTCATCGGCTGGGGCGCGATGATCGGCAAATGGTCCGACGTCCAGGAGCTCCGCCGCCGCAACCATGCGTTCGAGCGCCGCCTGCGCGACGAGCCTTCCGTCGTCGCCCTCAACTTCCCCCGCGGCTCGAATCTCGGACCTTACGAATTCCTCGTCGCCGAAGCCGTCTCCGCCGTGCAGCGCCACAAGGGCCGTCTCGTCCGCCAGTCCGACGTCACGCTGTGCATGGGCCACGTCGAGAACGCCGTGCAGCGCGGCGTCGCTCGCACGATGGTGAAGTATGAGGACAAGATGGTCCTGCTCAGCTCGCTCGTCTCCGGCGGCCCGTTCCTCGGCCTCCTTGGCACCGTGTGGGGCGTGATGGTCACCTTCGGAGCGCTGACCGAGAAGGCCAGCATCGCGCAGCTCGCGCCCGGCGTCTGCGGCGCCCTCGTCACGACGACGCTCGGCCTGCTCGTCGCGATCCCCGCCACCTTCGGTTACAACTACCTGCTCACGCAGGTGAAGATCATGACGACCGAGCTGGAGAATTTCGCGAGCTCGCTCGCCGATCGCGTCGAGCTCGAGCTCGAAGGCGAAGCCCGCCGCAATTTCGAGGCCGCGCAGGAACGCGAGCGACTCCTGCGCGCCGCCGCTCCGTCCGTCCCCGCCGGCGTCCCCCTCGCGCCGGTACCCGTCGCCGCCGAACCTCCCGCCGCCCTGCCGGGTTGGGAAGACGCGCAGTAAGCCCGCATGGCCCGCTCCTTCTCCAGGCCCAACCGGCTCCACGTCATCAGCGAGCTGAACGTCACGCCGATGCTCGACCTTTGCTTCGTGCTGCTGATCATCTTCATGATCGCCACGCCGGTGCTCGAACAGACGACCGCGGTCAACCTGCCGAAGGCCGAGAAAGGCGCCGGCAAGACGCCCGATACGAAGGTGCAGTACCGCATCGTCAGCATCGACCGTAACGGGGCCTATTCGATCGGCGCCCGCGCCGTCACCTTCGCCCAGCTGGAAGCCGAATTCGCCTCCATCGCCGCCTTGCCCGAAGCCGAACAGCCGGTCGTCCGCATCCGCGGCGACGGGGTGCTTTCTTATCAGAAGATCATCGATGTCCTCTCCGCGGCCAAGGCCAAGGGCCTGACGAAGGCGGGACTCGACACCGAGACGCGCTGAGATGTCGAGCGGAGGCAAAGGTTGGATCGGTTCCGTCGCGGTGCACCTCGGCATTCTTGGCGTCATCGTGGGCTTCTCCTGGTACGCGTCGCGTCACGGCGGCGAAAGCATCGAGCCGCACGATCCTATGCTGGTCGTCCTGAACGGCGACCCCGGCAAGCGTCCGGGCGAAATCGGCAAAGCCGCCGGTGTCGCCAAGGGTTCCGAGTCCGGTTCGAAAAGCGGCGTCCCCATCATCCATCTTAAGAAGCTCGACCCGGATAAGGTCATCCGCGAGCGCGAGCAGGCCGAGCAGTCCGCCGAATCCTCGGCGAGTTCGCCGAAGACGATGGCCAAGACTTCGGGTAAGACCGGCCCGAGCGGCAAAGCCTCGAACAAGATCTCGATCGACGATTTCAACAAGCAGAAGGGGGGTAAGGCCGGCTCCGGCAAGACCGGCGGCATCGGTGGCGTCTCCGTCAAGAAGGGACGCAGCTTTGGGTCAGGTGATAATGGCGGCGAAGGCGGCTCCGCTTCCGAGCAGGCGCTCTATGCGGGCGAAGTCCAGGCCCGTCTCCGGACCGCTTGGAACGAGCTGCTGGCGGCCGAGGGCGCCACGATCGCCTCCGCGGGTTCCTGCGGCGTCACGGTCGCCATCGACCCTTCCGGCTTCGCGAGTTTTTCCGGCTGGGTGGTCCGACCGGGCGACACGCACATGGCCGATCTGGTCAAGCGCGCCTGCGAAAGGATCGGCAACTGCGGCAAGCCGCCGGGCGGCAAGGCCTTCAAGATCGACTTCACCAAGATCAGCGCGAGCGACAGCTGAGCCGGCTCAGTCGCGGACCTCGAGCACGATCTGGACCTCGACCGAGACGCCGAGCGGCAGTCCGTTGACCGAGACCGCCGCGCGCGCGTGCTTCCCGGCGTCGCCGAAGACCTGGAGGAGGAACTCCGAGGCGCCGTTGAGCACCTTGGGGCTGTCGCTGAAGCCGTCCACGCCGTTGACGAAACCGTTGACCATCACCACGCGGCTGATGCGATCCAGCGAGCCGAGGGCGGCCTTGGCGTTGGCCAGCGCGTTGAGCACGCAGAGTTTCGCGGCTTCGGCGGCTTGGACGATATCCACCTCGCGGCCGACCTTGCCGAGCGAGGCGACCTTGCCATCCTTCATCGGCAGCGTGCCGGCGAGGTAGAGCAAGTTGCCTGTCCGGACGGCCGGGACGTAAGCGCCGGCGGCGGCGGGAGGGGTCGGCAGGATGCTGCCGAGTTCGGTGAGGCGGGCTTCGACGGAGGACATAAGTTCAGAACCAATACTTGGGCCAGCGGGCTTCGCGGCGCAAGTTGTGATAGAAGAGGGCGACCAAGACGATCAGCAGGGCTCCGGTCAGGGTGGGGAAAAGCAGGAAGGTCCAGCCAGGCTTGAGCGCGAAGACGATCAGGGGATTAGAGCATGCGGGCGGATGCACCGTGCGGGTGAGTTTCATGGCGCCGATCGCCACGCCGACCGCCAAGGCGTCGCACCACCACGAAACGTGGCAGAACTGCAGGAACAGGAGGCCGGCCGACGCCCCGATGAGATGGCCGACGATCACGTTGCGCGGCTGGCAGAAAGGGGAATCGGGATAGGCGAACACGAGCAGGGCGCTGGCCGCGAAGGAACCGAGCAGCAGCATGACCTCGAGCTCGCGGGTCAGGTACGAAAGACCGCCGATGACGGCCACGGCGGCGAGCACGGTGGCGAGGATGACGGATGCGGAGGATCTCGGCGGAGGGCTGGCCCCGTCGCCGCGCATTTTCTTCAGGAGATCCAAGGAGGCGAGGCCGGCGGCCTTATTTCAGCGTCTTGATGCCGGCCAGGAGTTCCTGGACGAGCTCGCGGCTGCGGGCCTTGACCTCGCGGCCGAGCGTGGCTTCGGAGGTGCCCATCGCGCGCTTGGACTGGGCGTAGGACTGGGCGAGCACGGCTTCCTTGTTGCGGGTGATGGTGGCGTTGTCGCGGACGGCGAGGATGACGTCGGCGTTGTAGCGGCCGAGGCCGCGGTCGAGGCGGACCTCGATGGTCAGGAGGGGCGTGGTGGTCTCGGGCGTCAGGCCATCGACGGATTTGGGCACGATGTTGGCGCGGCGCATCTCGAGCTCCATCGCGTCGCGGATCTCGGTGCGGAGGTCGGCGTCCTCGGGGCGGCTTTCGGAAGTGGTGACGTCGATGAAGAAGAAGGTGATGCCGCGGAGCTTGGCGAAGGCCTTGTCTTCTCCGCCGGCGGCGCGGAGGGGCTCGGCTTGGGCGAGTCCGGAGGCGGCGAAGAAGGTGACCAGCAGGGCGAAGGCGAGGGAGCGCATGGGAGTGAGGAAGAGACTAGTCCGGAGGCTTGCTCGTTCAATCCCCTTTCGCGGGGACGAGTTTCACGGCGCTGAACGGGTGCTGGTCCAGCAGGGTGGGGTACCAGCCTTGGACCTCCGGGCGGATGAGGAACTTGTTCTTGTTGAAAACGACCGGCAGCACCGGCGCCTGGCTGATCAGGCGGGCCTCGGCCTGCTGGAAATAGCCGAAGCGCTTCGTCGCGTCGGTCTCCTTGGCGGCCAGTCCGAGCAAGCGGTCATACTCGGCGTCGCTCCAGTTGGACTGGTTCAGCTCGTTGCCCGAGATGAGCATCTCGAGGAAGGTGTTCGGGTCGTTGTAGTCGCCGACCCAGGCGCCGCGGGCCAGGTGGAACTCGCCTTTGTGCATCGCGGAAAGATAGACCTTCCACTCGAGGTTGCGCAGCTCGACCTCGACGCCGAGTTCGCGCCGCCACATCTCCTGGTAGGCTTGCGCGGTCATCTGCTGGCCTTCGGAGGTCGCGTAGAGGTAGTCGAACCTCGGCAAGCCCTTACCGCCGGGGTAGCCTGCTTCGGCGAGGAGGCGGCGGGCTTCGTCGGCGTCCTGCTTCCACAGGGTGGTCGGCCGGAAGCCGCCGGTGCCCGGCGGCGTGAAGTGCAAGGCAGGGGTCTCGCCGGCTCTCAGGACTTTCTCGGCGATGAGGTTGCGGTCGATCGCCATGCCGAGGGCGCGCCGGACGCGCGGGTCGCTCAGGGCCTTGCGGGCGGCGAGATCGGCCTGCTTCGTGCCCTTGATGTCGCAATTGACCCAGACGAAGGCGGTCGAGAAGAACGGATCCAGGCGTAGCTGCGGGGCCTTCTGTTCGCGCAGCTTGGCGACCTTGTAAGGCGGCACGGCGCCGGTGATGTGGAGTTCGCCGCCGCGGAAGGCGCGCTCTTCGGCGAAGAGGTCGGAGATCGCGCGGAACTCCACGGCGTTGAGCGAGACTTCCTTGGCGTTCCAATAAAGCGGGTTCTTGCGGACGACCACGCGGCGGGCCACTTCCCACTTATCGAGCGTGAAGGCGCCGTTGCTGACCATGGCGCCGGGGCGCGTCCACAGCGTGTTCAGCGAGTCCATCTTCCCGTGCTGCAGGATCGTGGCGGGGTGCACCGGGATCCAGCTATGGTGACAGAGCAGCTGCAGGAAGTAGGGGATCGGATCCTCGAGTTCGATGACGAGCGTGTGCGCATCGGGGGCGCGCACGCCGACTGATTTGAAGTCCTTGGTCTTGCCGGTGTTGAAGGCCTTGGCTCCGCGGATGCCGTGCAACATCGAGGCGTATTCGGCGCCGAAGCTCGGCGTGAGCATGCGCTCGTAGCTGAAGAGGAAGTCCGCCGAGGTCAGGGCGTCGCCGTTGGACCAGCGGGCGTCCTTGCGCAGATCGAAGGTCCAGGTCTTGCCGTCTTTCGACATCCTCCAGCTCTCGGCGACGGCCGGGACGGGGTGCAGGTCCTTGGGGTCGTAGCCGACGAGGCCTTCGAAGAGGGCGGCGATGATATGGCTTTCGCTGAGGCCGGTGATCGTCTGCGGATCGAGCCCGGAAGGCTCGGCCATGTTGTTGATGATCAGGTAGCCTTCGGCGGCCTTCTTCTCGGCGGTCGTCTTGCCGTCGCCGCAGCCCGCGAGCAGGCACGCCAGGGCGAGCAGGGCGGCCGTCCATCGGAGCGCGGGGCTAAGCATGGCGCAGATTAGGCCCGGGGTCGGCCCGAGGGCAAGGCGTCTGGATGGGCTCTTTACTCCCTTCGGCGGGTTTCCTAGAAATGACCTATGATCACCCCGACCCGTCGCGACCTCGTCGTCGCCACCCTGACCGCTTCCGTCTGCTTGGGACTCTTCGGCTTCATCGGCCAGGACCGCCTCGCGGCCACCGTCCCGGCTCCGAAGCCTATCATGGGCTCGGCGGCCTTTGATTGGGAGAAGTTGGTCGTGAAGAAGACCAAGGTCGGCGAGTCCCGGACGATCTGCCGGGCGCTCACGGCGACCTTGGATGAACTCGAGATGCATGTGACGACCCTGGACAAGGGCCAGGCCCCTCACCCGCCCCACCAGCATGCCGATGAGGAACTGCTCATCGTCAAGGAAGGCACCGTCGAGGCGCTCGTCGCTGGGGAATGGATCAAGCTCGGTCCCGGCTCCGTCATCTTCCAGGCCGCGAACATCGAACACGCCATCCGCAATGTCGGCGAAGGGCAGGCGACCTACCACGTCATCAAGTGGAATTCGCCCGGCATGCTCGCCAAGCGCGAGGCCGCGAAGGCCGCCGCGAAATAAGCCAAAGAAAAAGGGCGTCCCGAGGGACGCCCTTCTGCTTGCTCCGAACAGGGGGACTTAGATGGCAGCAGGGCCGCGTTCGCCGGTGCGGATGCGGATGACGTCGGTGAGTCCGAGGACGAAGATCTTACCGTCGCCGATCTTACCGGTCTGGGCGGCCTTGGAGATCGTGGCGATGGCCTTCTCGACCTGCTCGTCGGCGACGGCGGCCTCGATCTTCACCTTGGGGAGGAAATCGACGGTGTATTCGGAACCGCGGTAGATCTCCGTGTGACCCTTCTGGCGGCCGAAGCCCTTGACTTCAGTTACGGTCATACCCTCGATGCCGATTTCGGCGAGAGCGTCCTTAACTTCTTCAAGTTTGAAGGGTTTGATGATGGCGACGACGAGCTTCATGGTGGTGTGTTTAGGTTGGGTTTGGCGTTCGGTTGAGCAAGACCACTTATGCATCCCCCGTGCCAAGTGTCGGGAAAGGGGGGAGGGTCTTACGATTGAGTATTTTTGAGCAGCACTTCCGACACGCCAGCCAGTTTTTCGACAGATTTAAGCCCAGGAGCGAGTTCTACGCCGCTATTCAGGTCAAAAAAGCCCGCCCCGGACTTGGCCGCGGCGGAGATGTTGTCCGGCCCGAGGCCTCCGGCGAGAATCCAGAGGCTTTGCGGGTATTTCTGCACCAGTTTCTGGAAACGGGTCCAGTCCGACTGCTTGCCGGTGCCCCCGAAGGCATCCTTGGCGTGCGCATCGTGCACGAACCCTTCGGCCAGAGGGATGAGGTCGGCGGGCCACTCGGCCCCGTCGGCAAGCTTAGGAGCCAACCAGAGGGCCTTGGCGCCCAGCTTGGCGGAAAGCACCTTAGGGTCGCACTCGGCCTTGGCGGGGTCGAAGTGCGCCTGGACGATCGCAAAGCCTTCGGTGAGGAGTGCCGCCGCTTCGGCGACGGTCGGGTTGACCGTCACGGCGACGCGCTTATCCGCCGGGATTTCGCGTAGGAGCGCGGCGCGGGCGTCGGCGGGGACGAAGCGCGGCGAGCCGCTCCAGCAATTGATGCCGAGGTAATCAGCGCCCTGCGCGAGGGCCATGGCGGCGTCGGCGGCGCGGGTGATCCCGCAGACCTTGATACGCGCCGAGCCGATCATGCGAGCGCGGCGACGACGGCGTCGCGGATGGCCTTGGCGGTCGGCGCGGAAGCGGTGCCGGCGAGCGGGATGCCGGCCTTGCGCAACGCGTCGGCGGTGGTGGCGCCGATGGCGACGGCCTTGGGCTGCCGCGCGCCGGCGTCCGGCCGCAATGACGCGGCCTGGTGCAGGAAGGATTCCACCGCGGACGGGCTGGCGAAGACGATGATGTCGGCGCCGCGACGGCGGAACTCGGCGGCCTCGGGCGATTCGGCGACGGACTTCTCCTCGGTGGCGTAGACCTTGATCACGTCGACGATCGCCATGGCGCCGTCCATGAGGAGGCGCGGGAGTTCGGGCGTGTTCAGGTTGCCGGTCACGACGAGGATCTTCTGGTTTTCGACGTCATGCTTGGTCATCAGCTCGCGGCCGAGCGAGAGGGCGTCGTTCTGCGTCGCGGTGAGGTCGGAATCGAGGTGGTACTGGCGCAGGGCCTTCTCGGTCGCGGGGCCGAGGCACGCGAAGCGTACGCCGCCGACGGAACGGATGTCGGTGAAGCGTTCGAAGAAACGGTCGAAGAAGCCGCGCACGCCGTTGGCGCTGGTGAAGACGACCCAGTCGTATTCGCCCATGGCGTCGAGGACTTCGCTGAGGACGGTGTCGTCGGGCTCGAACTTGATCTCGAGCAGCGGGAGCTCGGAGACCGCCGCGCCGGCGTCGACGAGCGCGGTCTTCCAGTCGGCGCCGCGTCCTTCCGGACGGGTGAGGACGACGAGGCGATCGCGAAGGAGGAGTTTGCTCATGTTCAGCGGGGCAGGATCTGGCGGAGGATGTCGTCGGCCAAGGCGGAGGCCGCGGCGAGGTCGACGACAGGGAAGGCGAAGTCGCGGCGACCGAAAT
>RFRI01000360.1 GCA_009924535.1 Verrucomicrobiota bacterium | reverse complement strand
TGGTGGGCGGCGGTGAAAGAGGCGCGCATCACGATCAATCCACGGGGGACTGGGTTTTTAGCCTTTCGGCCCTCATCTCGGTTCCTTGCGGTTCCGATGACCACCGCGGCCCTGGAGGGGCTCGGTTGGTGCAGGTGCGGCTTGCGCCCTTCCTGCTCGTGATGCGTCTGATAATGAACTGACAGCACTGTGGCCGGAGCGGCCGTAAAAAGCAAGCGCGGCCTGTCCTGCAGAGTGTCATAAGAAACCCTGCAGGACAGGCCGGACTCCCGGGGCTTGCGGCAGGAGGGGGAGCTCCTTAGCCTGTCCTCGATGGGTTTCTTCCGCTTCCGCAAAACGATCCCGCTCGGGAAATTCTTCCGGATCAATGTCTCGAAGACCGGGACCTCTTTGTCGGCCGGCCGTCCCGGCGCCACGATCAATGTCCGCAAGGATCGCGTCGATGGCACGGTGGGAATTCCTGGCAGCGGACTTTCGTACAAGGAGCGTCTTGCGAATCGCGGCTGCGCGTCGGTGTTCGTCTTCGCGCTCCTGCTCGCGACGTTGCTCGCCGGCGCGATTGTTTGGGCGCGCTGAACGCGAAGTCGCCGGAGAGGCTTGCGCGTCGCCGGCGATCGTCGCCGCAAGTGCCCGGGAAAGGACTCGAACCTTCATGCCTTTAGAGGGCGGCGGATTTTGAGTCCGCTGCGGCTGCCATTTCGCCACCCGGGCGGGTTGCGGACATGCATTCATTCCGCGAGCGTCGGAGCGTGCAAGGAAAACCGTGCCGGTCGGCGTCGCGCGCGGCATGCGGAAACGCGGACAACAAAAAAGGCGCTCCTTGCGGAGCGCCTTTTGGCGGGAATCTCGCGAGAGATTACTTGGCGCCGAGGATCGCGTCCTTGGCGGCCTTGGCCACGCGGAACTTCACGACCTTCTTAGCCTTGATCTGGATGGTTTCGCCGGTGGCAGGGTTGCGACCGAGGCGAGCCTTGCGGTGGACGAGCACGAGCTTGCCGAGGCCCGGGAGCGTGAAGGAGTTCTTCGCGTTCTTGTAGGCGAGGGCGGCGATGATCTCGAGGATCGCGACGGCCTGCTTCTTGCTGATCTCAGCTTTTTCGGCGATGGCACCGGCGATTTGGGACTTGGTGAGGGCTTTGGACATGTTGGTTATGGGTTGGTTGTGCAGTGATGCGGGTCTATTAAGTATCGAACCGTCCTCTGAAAACCAGCGAAAAATAAGGGCAGGGTGCAGGTTTCTTCAGCCCCCTGGACGTCGCAAAAAATCTTTTGCATGTGGTCGGCATCGGTCATAAGTCTCTGCGCAGACCTCACCCCATGCGCTCCCGTCTTACCCTCGCCCTCCTGTTTTCCCTTACGCTCGGGACATCCGCAGCGCTCGCCCAAGAGGCGGTCGGACTGGAGCAGGCCTTCCCGAATCTGACCTTCAGTCTCCCCGTCGCGATCGCCCCGATGCCCGGCAGCAAGGATGTCGTCTTCGTCGTCGAGAAGGGCGACCCCGCTCCGTCCGCCGATGACGCCAAGGCCGTCGATAAGAAGAAGAAGGCGAGCGCCTACTTCGGAGGCAAAGTGCAGATGCTGACGGGTTTTAGTTCCGGCAAGGTCACCAAGACCCAGGTCCTCCAGCTCAACCCTAAGGACGGTAAGTTTGATGCCGCCGGCGAGTGCGGTTTCCTTGGTTTCGCGGTCCACCCTCGCGTGAACGAAACCAAGCAAGTCTTTGTCTATTATAGTCTTAGGATTGAAGGTAAGCTTTACCAGCGCGTTTCTCGCTTCACGGTTTCCAGCTTGGCGCCCTTCGCCGTGGATGCCGACTCCGAGCAGCCCCTGATCACCCAGCTCGACCCCGCGGGTAACCATAACGGTGGCGACCTCCATTTCGGCCCTGACGGCTACCTGTATATCAGTTGCGGCGACGGTGGTGCCGCGGCCGATGCCTTCGACAACGCCGGCTATATCAACAAGGGATTCCATGCCGCGGTCTTCCGTATCGATGTGGACAAGAAGCCAGGTAACCCGGCCCCCAATCCGCACCCCTCG
>RFRI01000359.1 GCA_009924535.1 Verrucomicrobiota bacterium | reverse complement strand
GTGCGCCTACTCCTGGTCATCTCCCTCCTGGTGGCCGGGTGCAGCACGTCACGCCAGCCCATCCCTGAGCAGCCGAACGCCCCGACCTCCGAAGGCATTGTGGCTACAGTCTCCAAGCAGTGGGATACCGCAGATCAGAAGGTCGCCGCCTCGGTCAGTATCGCCCGCGAGAACGCTGACCGCCCGGACATTGTCCGCAGCGAAACGTCCGTAGCCCTATCGTTTCTCCCGCCCCCTGAGCCAGGGGAACTCGCCCTTGCCCGGGCACGCGCCGCCAAGGCCGACCAGAAGGACTACACCGCCGCCACCGCCTTCGGCAAGAACCTGCTCGCCTCCATCGACAAGAACTGGGCCAAGGTCGAAGCCGACAACCGTGAAGCCCTCCGCGTCTCGCAGCTGAAGGACGCCCGCATCGTCGAACTCACCAAGGCCGTCGAGCAGGCTAAGAAGGACGCCGCCGCTAACCTATGGACTATGGCCGGGGTGGGCATCGCCGCCATCGGGGCCGTCGCCATGGTCTTCGCAGGCCCCCGCATCGGGGCCACCCTCATCCTCTCCGGTGGCGCCATCGGGGCTTTCCCTTACGTCGTCGACTCTGAGTACTTCTCCTACATCGCCGGCGGGACTCTAGCCTTGGCCGCTGGCCTTGGCATCTATTGGCTTTGGGACCGAGTACGCGACAGCGCCAACGCACCCTATGAGCCGCCGCAAAAGTAAAGTGAAGGTTGTCTGGCGTAAACTCGGCAAGGAGAAGGCATGGGGTCAGGCCACGATCGGCGAGAACCTCATCGAGATTGACCCGCGTCTCGGCGCCAAGCGTCAGCTCGAAGTTCTGTGCCATGAGCAAGTGCACCTGACCTTCCCTGGCATGACCGAGGCCGAAGTGGACCGGGCGGGCAAAGACCTCGCCAAACTCCTCTGGGCCGAGAACTACCGCAAGGTCGTCCTCGACCCCAACGCCAAGCCCCCGCGCATCACATGACCACCGAGACCTTCACGACCATCGTCGTCCCGGGCATCGCGTCGCTCGCGTACTTCTCCGCCGGCATCGCCTGCTTCATCGCCCATCGCCCCGCCTTGGCCGTCATGTGGCTCTGCTACTCCATCGCCAACATCTGCCTACTCTCGACCGTCCTCCGCAAATGAGCCCCCTCTCTACACCTCCCAGCACTGACGATATGCCTGTCGCCCTCCGCGACCTGGGCTTCGGCATCCTGATCGGTTCGGCTGCTTGGCTGGTCCGCTACCTCTGCTCGACCGAGAAGCACAGCCTGGGCTACATCTTCAGGCGCACGGCCACCGCGGGCCTGACCTCGCTCCTGGTCGGCATCGCCACCAAGGGCTACTTTTCCTCCGAGGGCATGGCCTTCGCTGCGGCAGGGTGTGCCGGGTATGCCTCCCCCGAACTGGTGGACCTCCTGCTGGCCAAGATTAAGGCCATGAAGGGGAAGACCCACCAGAGGCGTGGCATCTTGTTCGGTCGGATGGTGGTGATCATGTCGGGGGAGTGGGAGAGAGGGTCAGGCATCAGCGGATGTTGTAGGTCTTCTTGTTCGTCCACTTGTACCCGAGGACTTCGAGCCAGAGGATGAAGGTAGACTTGTTCATGCCCATGGCGGAGGCCGCGTCGTCGATGGTCTTGCCGGCCTCGTTCAGCGCGTCGATGCGGGCGTAGTTCTCGGTCAGACGGCGGGCGAGGCGCTCGGTGACCGGTCGGGCCAGCGTCTTGGGGAGCGCGTAGCCGGGCGGGTGGATGGTCGGGATGATGCAGGTTTTCTTCATGGTGTGTGTGGGTGGGAGATTATTCGGACTTGGTCCAGCAGAGGATGGTGACCTTCGGGGACTTGGCCGTGCCGGCGTCGCGGTACTCGACGACCTGGTCGAAGAGGGCGACCACTCCGGCCTTGGCCTTGGCGGTGACGTATTTGTTAAAGTCGGAGGCGGTGGGTTCGCTTGCGAGGACGACAAGCTGACCGCGGGCGTGGTCGATGCCGTACAGGGCGTAGGAGCCGAGGCCCTTGACGTAGCCGTCAGCGTCCTT
>RFRI01000358.1 GCA_009924535.1 Verrucomicrobiota bacterium | reverse complement strand
TGCACCAGCACCGGGATGCCGCACAGGCGGCAGGCCAGCGAAGGTCCGAGGCTCATGAAACCGCCGAAACAGACCAAGACGTCGGGCCGGAAACGGCGAAGCAGGCGCCACGACGACCAGACCGCGGCGAGCAACGCAGGGAAAAAGAGGAGCTTCGCGACGAGGCCGGGGCCGAAGCCGCGGCCCTTGCCCGGCACGAAGGCTAGACGCGGGTAGTGGGACGTCATGCGCGCATCGACGACCTTGCTGCTGACGATCAGCAGGCACCCATGTCCGTCGTCCGTGAGCCGCTGGGCGAGGGCGATGCCCGGGGCGAGATGGCCGCCGGTCCCGCCGCAAGCCAGCAGCACGCGGCTCATGCGCGCGCCTCCTTGGCCACGAAGGCCGGTTGGGCCGATTCGCGGATGCAGTTGAGGACGAGGCCGACCATGCAGCCCATGATGACGAGATTGGTGCCGCCGTAGCTGATGAACGGCAGCGAGATGCCTTTGGTCGGAAGCAGGCCCGTGACGACGCCCATGTTGATGAGCGCCTGCAGCACGAGGAAGAGCGTGGCGCCGAGGCAGATGTTGAAACGATAGAGGTCCGCCGAATACCGCATCGCGCGGTAGGCGCACCAGAAGATGCCGAGGTAGACCAGCGCCACGAGCGAGGTCGCGACGAGGCCGTACTCCTCGCCGATGACCGAGAACACGAAGTCGGTATGGGCCTCGGGCAGGTAGGCGCGGCCCTGGATGCCGTTGGCGGCGCCCTTCCCCGTCAGGCCGCCGACGCCGAAGGCGACCATGCCTTCGAAGAGCTGATAGGCCTCGTCGCCGCGTTTTTCCCACGGCTCGAGGAACGAGGTGAAACGGCGCAGCCGGTTCGGCCAGTTGAGGATCAGGACGGTGAAGCCGCCGAGTCCGAGCAGGAAGGTCGGGACCACGTAGGCCCAGCGGACGCCCGAGACGAGCATCATCGTGCCGCCCACCGCGCAACAGAGGAGGATCGTGCCGAGGTCGGGCCCGAGCCCGATGAAACCGGCGACCAGCAGCAGGATGCCGACGGGCTTCACGAAACCTTCGCGGAAATCGATCCAGCCGCGGCGCGTGAAGACGTAGGGTTCGCGCGTGCTCAGCTGGTAGATCGCGAACTTGTTCGGCAAGGTGTGCCGCTGCATGCGCGCGAGGAAATCGGAAAGCACGACCACCAGGGCGAGCTTGCCGAGGTCCGACGCCTGCAGGCGGAAGAAGCCGAAGTCGATCCACCGCCAGGAACCGTTGACCGAGACGCCGACGTGCGGGATGCGCGCGAGGAACATCGCCGCGCAGGCCCCGCCGAGGATCCACCCGCGCCACTCGCGGGCCTTGTCGAGATTGACGCGGAAGAACGCGAAGCCGGCGACGAAGGCGATCGGCACGTAGGCCAGCTGGCGGTAGAACGCGCCGGTGCGGTTGCTCGAAGAAAGCGAGATGCCGGCGCTGTACTGCACCACCAGACCGAACACCGCGAGGGACATCGCGAGCAGCAGGATGCCCAAGGAGTACCCACCCAGGGCTCCCGGACCTTCCTGCTTCTCCTTGATGACCATGAGGCGGCGCGGTCGTCAGCTTACTTCTTGTCCGCGGGAGCCGGAGCGGCTTCGGCGGCCTTGCCGACGGGGACGAGCTTGAACGGGGCGAAGGAAGGCGCGGGCGCGGCCGGGGCGGCGGTCGTGGTCTTCGCGGCGGCCGGGGCGGCCTTCGTGCCGGCCTTGGGAGCGGCCTTCACGGGAGCCTTGGAAGCGGCCGGGATGGTCAGCACCTGACCGGCCTTGAGGTCGGCGTTGAGGGTGAGGCCGTTGGCCTTCGCGAGATCGGCGCGGGTGACCTTCTCGCTCTGGGCGACGGTCATGAGGGTCTCGCCCTTGACGACGACACGCTTGCCGCCGGGGCCGACAGCGCCCACGGGCGTGAGCTTCGTCGGGACGGGCGTCGGGAGCGCGGTGGCGACCGGAAGGCCGCTGGCCACCGGGGCAGCCGCGGCGCTGCCGGCGGGACGGGCGCCGCCGGAGTAGGCGGCGAGGTCGCCGGACTGGAAAACCTGCCGCGC
>RFRI01000357.1 GCA_009924535.1 Verrucomicrobiota bacterium | reverse complement strand
CTGGGCTCTTTCGGACTCAAGCCGGATATCGATCTCGGCCTGATGACGCCCGGGCAGTCGCTGCCGGAACTTTCCTCCCGCGTACTTACCGGTGTCTCCGCTTGGCTCGCCGAAGCGAAGCCGGGCGCGATCTTGGTCCAAGGCGACACCACCACGGTGCTCGGCTCCGCGCTGGCCGCTTTCTACGCCGGCATCCCGGTCGGCCATGTCGAAGCCGGACTGCGCACGGGCGACCTCCGTTCGCCGTTCCCGGAAGAGATGAACCGCCGCGTGACTTCCACGCTCGCCCGCTGGCATTTCTGCCCGACCGATGAGGCTAAGGCCAATCTCCTGCGCGAAGGCATTCCCGCCGCTCACTGCCACGTCACCGGCAATACGGTCATCGACGCCTTGCTCGCCACCCGCGAGCGCATCGGCGGCATCGAAGCTTCCGCGATCGGTGCTCGCCTCGGTATCGCCTCGGCGTTCGTTGCTTCGCACCTCGCCGCGCCTAATTCGCGCTGGATCCTGATCACTGGCCATCGCCGCGAATCCTTCGGCCCCGGCTTCGAGAATCTTTGCCGCGGTATCCGTCAGCTGGTCGACGCTCATCCGGATCTCGGCGTCGTCTACCCCGTGCACCTCAATCCGCAGGTCCAGGAGCCGGTCCGTCGCCTCCTCGGAGGCCACCCGCGCATCGCGCTCGCCGCTCCCGCCGCCTACGAGGATTTCGTCTGGCTGATGGACCGCTCGACCTTCGTGCTCACCGATTCCGGCGGCGTCCAGGAAGAAGCCCCTTCGCTCGGCAAGCCCGTGCTCGTCATGCGCGACAACACCGAACGGCCCGAAGGCCTCGCCGCCGGTACCAGCGAACTCGTCGGCACCGACCCCGCACGCATCGTCGCCGCCGCGACCCGTTTGCTTTCTGATCCCGCCGAATACGCCCGCCGCTCCCAACTCCGTAATCCTTATGGGGATGGCACTGCGGCGGGGAGGATTGCGCGGGTCATGGAAGCGGCGCTGTAAGCGCCGCATAAGTGCAAAAGTGCAACTCGCCTTCGGCTTGTGCAAAGGTGCAAACGTGGGTGACATTTTCAGGCCCCAGGTCTCGGCCCTCAGGTCTCTGGTACGGATTATCAGGCACGGGTACGGGTGCGGGGGTAAAATTCAAATCCTGAACCTGTACCCGAACCTGAACACCTGAACCTGGCCCCTGACGGCCGAGACCCGAGACCTGAAAATGTGTTCTGCCCAGCCAATCATCCGGTCTCCGGTTTCCCTTTGAGTTAAGTTCGGCTGCATCTCCCTCCGGCCAACTGGCCAACCATTCAACGAATCAACTTTGCCTTTAGCCCGGCCCTCCGGCCCTCGTGCCCTCCGGCCCTCGCGCCTTGCGCCTCCTCTACTTCCATCAACATTTCGCGACCCCGAAGGGATCGTCCGGCACGCGCTCCTATGAGTTCGCGCGGGCGTTGATCGCGCGCGGTCATCAGGTGACGATGGTCTGCGGGTCGCATCAGCTCAGCGGATTGGAACTTCCTTACGACGAGGCGCGCGGCTGGCATCGGGGACCGGTCGACGGTATCGACGTCATCTCGCTGCCGCTGGCGTATTCGAACCGAGATTCGCTATTCCGCCGTGGCTGGACGTTTCTCCGCTTCGCCCTGCGCTCCGTCCGCCTCGCGCTGACGCTCGATTGCGACCTGGTCTTCGCGACCTCCACGCCGATCACCGCGGTGATCCCGGGACTCGCCGCCAAGTGGCTGCGCGGTAAGCCATTCGTCTTCGAGGTACGCGACCTCTGGCCCGAACTCCCGCGCGCGCTTGGGTTACGTAATCCGTTCCTCCTCGGTGGCATGTCGCTCCTGGAATTCCTCGGCTACCGTTCCGCTGATGCCTGCATCGGCCTTTCGCCAGGCATCGTCGAAGGCATCCGCGCCCGGGCCGACGAACGCTTGCCGATTGCGATGATTCCCAACGGTTCCGACCTCGAGGTCTTCCATCCGGCCAAGCGTGCCCAGCTCACGCTCCCCGGTATCGGGCCGGATGACTTCGTCGCCGGCTTCACCGGCGCCCATGGCGTCGCCAACG
>RFRI01000356.1 GCA_009924535.1 Verrucomicrobiota bacterium | reverse complement strand
GATACTGCTCCGAAGCGGACCGACCGGAGAGCGCGCCTTCGATGAGCCGCGTCAACGCCTCTTCCGGGGAACGGGGAGGCGACGACAAGCACCCGCCGAGGCCGAGCGCGAGGCAAAGGGCTGCGAAGAGTCTTGCAGCCATCGCGCCGGGCTTATTTGGCGCCCTTGCTCTTGACGATCAGGTCGTAGAACCGATCGAAGAGCACGTCGGCGTCGTTCGGGCCAGGGCCGGCTTCCGGGTGGTACTGGACGGAGAACACCGGCTTATCCTTGAGCCGCAGCCCGGAGACCGTGTCGTCGTTCATGTTCACCTCGGTGACGATGGCGCCGCAGCGCTCGAGGTCCTCGCGCTTCGAGGCGAAGCCATGATTCTGCGCGGTGATGGCGACGCGGTCTTCTTCGGTGTTCTTGACGGGCTGATTGCCGCCACGATGGCCGAACTTAAGCTTGTACGTCGAGGCGCCGATGGCGTGCGTGATGATCTGATGGCCGAGGCAGATGCCGAAGACCGGGTAGGTCTTGATGAGGTCGGCCACGGCTTCGTGGGCGTACTTGAGGGCGGCCGGATCGCCGGGGCCGTTGGAAAGGAAGACGCCGTCCGGATTGAAGGCGCGGATCTCGGAGGCGGGCGTGCGCGCCGGGAAGACATGCACGTCGAAGCCGGAGGCGACGAGGCGGCGGAAGATCGAGGTCTTGGCGCCGAAATCATAGGCCGCGATGCGGTACTTCTGGGCGCGGGCCTTGGGCTTGTTAAGATGCGTGCCTGGGACGGTGAAGGCTTCGCAATCACCGGCGGTGGCATTGAAGTGGTAAGGAGCCTTGCAGGTGACGTCCTTGACGAAGTCGGCGCCGACGGTGCCGGTCCAGGCGCGGGCGCGCTTGAGGGCTTCCTCGTCGGTGATGCCTTCGGTGGAGAGGCAGGCCTTCATCACGCCGGCGGAACGCAGCTTCTTGGTGAGCGAGCGGGTGTCCACGCCTTCGATGCCGGGGATGCCGTACTTCGCGAGCCAGGTGCTCAGGTCGGTGGTGGCGCGCCAGTTGGAGACGATGGGCGAAAGGTCGCGCACGACGAAACCGGCGACATGCGGGCGCGCGGACTCGAAGTCGTCCTCGTTGACGCCATAGTTGCCGATCTGCGGGGTCGTCATGGTGACGATCTGGCCGAAATAGGAAGGATCGGTGAGGATCTCCTGGTAGCCGGTCATGCTCGTGTTGAACACGACTTCGCCGCAGAGGGTGGCCGTAGCTCCGAACGCCCTGCCCCGAAGAATGGTCCCATCTTCAAGAGCGAGCACGGCAGGTCGGTTCATGAGGTCGTTTTGAATGAGGGTTCCGCCCCCGTGTGAAGCAAAAAAAGTTCCCATTCGAAGATAGTGCCGAACCCGAGGTCCGGCATGAGTCCAACGGAGGGAGCCGACCCGCTCAGAAACCCTTGGCGACGTCGCCACCCAAAGGCGCCGGCGGGCGAGCCCGGGCGTCCAGACTATCGGCCGAATAGGGCTTATGGACCTGCCAACCTGCCCGATACGGGGCACCCCCCTGCTTCACTTGCTCGGTAATGGTCCGCAAGACGGCCGGATCAGCCCGGCGCGACCATTCGGGATGAAGCCAAACGTTGGGGCTAAGCCACTTTCCGCCGACAGCTTCGGTCCAGCGGGTAATGCTATCCGGAGCCTCGACGATGAGTTTGACCTCATCCGCCCGAGCCAAGGACTCAGCCAAGGGAGGCTTGGCCCACTTGGGGCTGACGGTTACCCAGGCGAAGCCGGGGGCGATCGGGTAGGCCCCACAAGTCTCAAGATGGACCTTGAGGCCGATCGAGGCCATGGCGGCCAGCAAAGCGCTCAAATCATGGATGCAGGGCTCACCGCCGGTCAGGACGACGAATTCCGGTCGGGCAGCAGCGGCCTCTTCGGCCAGTTCCGCGGCCGACGCCTTGCGGACCTGCTTGGGGACGAACTGCGGGTGCCAGGTGGACGCGGAATCACACCAAGCGCACTTCACCGGGCAACCCTGCAGTCGGATGAAGAACGCCTTGCGACCGAGATGGACGCCCTCCCCTTGCCAACT
>RFRI01000355.1 GCA_009924535.1 Verrucomicrobiota bacterium | reverse complement strand
AGACGCTTGTATTCGAGATAGAGGCGAGCGGCTTCAATCGGGTTGGCGTTGTCGTTATGCGCGACCACGAAGAAACACGGCGGGGCGTCGGCCGGAACGCTGAAGCCTTCGCGGAACTTGGTCTTATCTTCCTTTTCAAGGAAGCCGCCGCCGTAGACGAAGATCGTGAAGTCCGGGCCGCGCGGGTCGTCGACGCCGGGCTTCTGTTCGTAGGTACGCGGGGTGCGGTCCCAGGAGGCGTGGCCGACGAGGTTGGCGCCCGCGGAGAAGCCGATCACGCCGACGCGCTTCGGGTCGATGTTCCATTCCTTGGCGTGGGCGCGGACGAGGCCGAGCGAGCGCTGCAGGTCCTGGACCGGATAATTGTAAGGGAGCTCCTCGTCGGAGGTCGGCGTGCGGTAGCGCAGGAGGATCCCCGTGATGCCGATGCTGTTCAGCCATTCGCAGACGCCCGTGCCTTCGTTCTTCGTCGAGAGGAACCAATAGCCGCCGCCGGGACAGACGATGACCGCGGCGCCGTTGGGATTGGCGGCCGGGTAGACCGTGATCGACGGTGCGTCGATGAAGGTCTCGTGGCCGGCGTAGCTGCCTTTCGGGCCGATACGGTCCGTCGTGGCCTTCGAGGGCGCGACGCGCTTGCCCGGGACGCCTTCGGGCCAGAGCGGCAGGACGGTTTCGGCGGCGGTGGCGGAAGTCGCCAAGGCCAGGAGGAGGAGCGTGAGGGGGCGCATCGGGGTAAGGCTAGGACAGCATACCGCGGCGAAGGTGCCAAACAAAGAAGCGGCCGATTTAACCCCGCCTGCGCACCCCGACGAGTTAGCCGGGAAGCCTGTCGACCGCCGTGCTCACCTGTTGACTCTTGTATTAGGTTAATCGTAACACTTAGCCACCCCCTGAAATGAGCCTCGCTGGACCAAAAACGGTTTTACTCCACCCGGGTAGCTTTGTCTCACGAATGGTATGCGAACAATAAGCGTCAGCGACCGAAACGAATGGCTCTTTGCCAGGGGCCTTGTAAACTTGCTTGGAGATAGTCCGGTGAGTCTGCCTTGGGTGGACAGGGAAGCCTGGGCGTTCAAAAAAGATGGGAAATTGGTAACCGTCACAATGCCGCAGCGAGCGGTCGACATCATTTACCTGTCAAATCAACTTACGACGGGTCCGCAAAATGCCTTCAAAGGTTCAATGTGTTGGCTTTCTGGTTGGGGTATGAGCTGCGAATACGAAGGCAATCCAGGGATAGCTCTATACAGGAAATTCCTTCCAGTAGACAAACATCCGATTGATGGGTTGGGCATACTTTTTGATAAAGAGGAGAAAGACGATCAGTCCGCTGCGTTGGCAGTTCCGTTGGTCTGGAGATGGGATGCTTGCATGATGCCCGAGGATGGTAGCTATTTCGTCAAATTCTCTAACGATGAGTGTGTTGATATATATACGAAGTCTGACCACATGGTTGACGAATGGATGAGGTGGCTGGGCGATTATCACCCTGAAGTACGATAGGCCGACGCATCGGCAATAACCTCAATTGAAGGCACGGATAGGTGCGCTTAGTTCGTGCACTATTTCTGGAACGTTGTCGCCGAACGCATCGCAGGACTGCATCTGATACTGGAGAGTTGTTAACTGGAGCACGTTGGGGCAACAAAAAGGCCGCCCCAACGGGCGGCCTTTTGAAGAACTGGATGTCCCCTCAGGCGATGGCCTTGACGTAGATCTCGTTGGCCTTCTTCCAATCGACGACCTTCCAGAAAGCGTCCACGTAGTCGGGGCGGCGGTTCTGATACTTGAGGTAGTAGGCGTGTTCCCAGACGTCGAGGGCGAGGACCGGGGTGCCGTTCACGTCGGCGACGCCCTTCATGAGGGGGCTGTCCTGGTTGGGCGTGGAGGTCACGGCGATGGACTTGTCGGCCTTGACGATGAGCCAGGCCCAACCGGAACCGAAGCGGGTGGTCGCGGCGGTCTTGAAGGCGGCCTTGAGACCCTTCTCACCTTCGAGGCCACCGAAGGCCTTCTGGATGGCTTCGCCGAGGGCGCCGACGGGTTCGCCGCCGCCGTTCGGGGAGA
>RFRI01000354.1 GCA_009924535.1 Verrucomicrobiota bacterium | reverse complement strand
GAGCGTGGTCGACTTGCCGGAGCCGGTCGGTCCCGTGACGAGGACGAGGCCGCGGGCGCGCTTGAGCATGTCCTTGATGACCGGAGGGAGACGCAGCTGCTCGAGGGTGAACATGGCCGACGGCAGCAGGCGCAGCACCATGCCATGGCCGCCGAGGCCGCGGAACGCGTTGACGCGCAGGCGCGTCTTGTGACGGAAGGAGAAGGCGAAGTCGCAACCGCCGTCGGCGTCGAGCCGGGCGTGCTGGGCCGGAGGGACGATGGCCATGACCATGGTCTTGGCGTCGGCCTCCGTGAGGGCCGGGCCGTCGATGGAGACGATGTCGCCGTTGACGCGCAGGCTGGGGGAACGGCCTACGCGGATGTGCAGGTCCGAAGCGCCATTGTCGATCATGGCCTCCAGCAGCTGGTTCATCTCGTAGGCCATGGTCTCAGATCACGTCGTCCGCGACGGTGGCGCCGAGCACTTCCTCGATGGTCGTCATGCCGGAGGCGACCTTGCGCTGGCCGTCCTCGCGCATGGTGCGCATGCCGGCCTCGCGGGCCTTGCGGCGGAGGTCGACGAGATTGGAACCGCCGTAGATCATCTCCTGGATCTCTTCGGTGATGACGAAGAGCTCGAAGACGCCGCGACGGCCCTTGTAGCCGCGCTCGCCGCACTTAGGGCAGCCGGCGCCCTTCATGGGCGTGGCGCTCGCGAGATCCTGCTCGGTCATGCCGATGGAGTAGAGTTCCTTGGCGGTCGGCTTGTACGGGGCCGCGCAGGCCTGGCAGTTGCGGCGTACGAGGCGCTGCGCGAGCGCGCCGCGCAAGGCGGCCGACACGAGGAACGGCTTGACGCCGATGTCCACGAGTCGGGTGACGGAGCTGACGGAGTCGTTGGTGTGGAGGGTCGAGAACACCATGTGGCCGGTGAGGGCCGCGTTGACGGCGATTTCGGCGGTCTCGAGATCTCGGATTTCACCGATCATGACGATGTTCGGCGCCTGACGGAGCATCGCGCGAAGGGCGGCGGAGAAAGTCATGCCGACGTCTCGCTTCACCTGCACCTGGTTGATGCCGGCCATCTGGTATTCGACCGGGTCTTCGACGGTGATGATTTTACGGTCGGGCTTGTTGATGTAATTCAGCGCCGAGTAGAGCGTGGTGGACTTACCCGAACCGGTCGGACCAGTGACGAGGAAGACGCCATCCGAGCCAGAGATCAGGCCCTGGAACTTGGCCTGGTCGTCGGCGAAGAAGCCCAACTCGGGGAGACCAAGCTTGAGGCCTTCCTTGTCGAGGATTCGCATGACGATCGACTCGCCGTAGACGGTCGGGAGGACCGAGACGCGCAAGTCGATGTCGCGTCCGCCGGTACGGGCCTGAATGCGTCCGTCCTGCGGGATGCGCTTCTCGGCGAGCGAGACTTCCGCCATGAGTTTGAGACGGGAGATGATCGAAGGCTGGAGGCGCTTGGGCGGGCCTTTCATCTCCTGCAGCACGCCATCGACGCGAAAACGGACGCGGAAACGCTTCTCGAGCGGCTCGAGGTGGATATCCGACGCCTTGCGACGGATGGCGTCGACGATGAGCGAGTTGACGTAACGGATGATTGGGGCGTCATCCTCCTTGACGTCGCCACCCTGGGGGAGTTCCACCGCGAGGCCATCGCCCCCGTCCTTGCCCAGGATGTCGGAATAGGAGTTGGCACCACCGATCTGACCCCCGTTATAACAGCGCGAAATGGCTTCCTTGAGGGCGTCCGGCGGTGCCAGCTTCGGATTGATGGCGAGCTTGAGCACGCGCGAGACGGAGTCGATGGTCTCGGTGTCCAACGGGTCGGAGATGGCGACGAGTAGCTCGGTGCCGTCCATCTGCAGCGGCAGGATGTTATGCTTCTCGGCCTGTTCGCGACTGATGAGCTTGAGGATATCGTCGGAAGGGGCGACCTGCGCGACGTCCACGATTTCCATGTCGAACTCCAGGCTCAGGGCCGCGGTGATCCTGACCCAGGAGACCTTGTTGGTCTCGACCAGCTTGGCGATGGCGAGGGTGTCGGCATTCTGGCCGTCCGGGACGGGCTCGATGGCGGCACGGGCCTC
>RFRI01000353.1 GCA_009924535.1 Verrucomicrobiota bacterium | reverse complement strand
AGGTAGGGGCAGCACCGCGTGCTGCCCTCGTTGCCATCTTCGTTTCCAGTGGCGGGAACTGCCTTGGGTAGGGATGCGATGACATCGCATCCGCCCTCATCAGGTAGGGCCGAGCACCCTGCTCGGCCGCGGCCAACCAAGGATGGTTGGCCCTACCCTGATTCCCCCAGCGCGCTTCGCGCGCTAGCCCCCCGTCGCGTCCGCTTCGCCGTCGTTGAACTTGAGGCGCAACTTACGGCCCTTGGTCACGTCCTTGCTGGCCGAGATGACGCTACCGTCCGCGTCCCGGACGATGGAATAGCCGCGAGAAAGAATGGATTCGAAGCCGGCCGAACGCAGGCGATGACCGAGCTGGTTCAGCTTTTCGCGGGTGACGCCGAGGCGGGCCTTGGGTGAGAGACGATGCAGCTCGCTGCCGAGTTCGGAGAGACGATGGCGATACTCGGCGACGACTTCCTGGGCGGCGCCGTCGAGACGTTCGTTGAGGAGGTCCAGGTCCTGATACAGCGACTGGAGCTTCGCCTTGGGCGAATGCTGCGCGAGTTCCGACGCCAGAAGCTTCAGTCGTTCACGTAGCTTGGTCTGACCTGAGGCGATGAGTTCCGCCGCAGCCGTCGGAGTCTCCGCGCGTTTATCGGAGGCGAAGTCGCACAGGGTGAAATCGGTCTGGTGACCGACGGCCGAGATGACCGGGGCCTTGCTGGCGCGGACAGCACGCACGAGGGCTTCGTCGTTGAAACCCCAGAGGTCTTCCATCGAGCCTCCGCCACGACCGACGACGATGAGGTCGATGCCGGGGATCTCGTTGGCCTGCTTCAGGCCGTTGATGACCGAACCGGGACAGGCTTCGCCTTGGACGCGGGCCGGGACGAGCCAGGCGGTACCGCTCCAGCCGCGGGTCTTGAGCACCTCGATGAAGTCATGCCAGACCGCGCCGATCTCGGAAGTCACGAACGCGACGACCTTCGGGAAGTCCGGCAATGGCCGCTTATATTCGTCCTCGAACAGGCCCTCGGCCTTCAGTTTCGCTTGGAGCTCCTTGAATTTCTGGAAGAGATCCCCTTCCCCGGCCGGTTTGATGGAGTCGATGATCAGCGAAAACTTGCCGGTCTTCCCGTAGAAATCGGCCTTCGCCTTCGCGACGACCTTCATGCCGTCGCGCAGCGGCGTCTTCAGCCAGCGGGCCTGGAAGGAGTAGAGCACGCAGTCCACCTTCGCCTCGCTGTCCTTGAGCGCGAAGTAGTGGTGGCCGGACGGGTAGGTCTTATAGCCCGAGATCTCGCCCGTCACCTCCAGCGTCCCCATGCCGTTCAGATGCCCTTTCAGGACATCCGCCAGGTCGGAGATGGTGAGCGGAGCCGAATCCATGGCGGAATGGTTGGAGATACATGCCCTGAGGGCAAGTGGGATGAGGACCTCCGACATCCTGCCTCGGGTAGGGCCGAGCATCCCTGCTCGGCCGCAAGCTGACTTGGGTAGGGCCGAGCATCCTTGCTCGGCCGAACGATTAGCCGCGGCCAACCAAGGATGGTTGGCCCTACCTTTGATGGCCCTACCTTAATAGGTAAAAGGCCAGTCCTCTGCCTTGGCGCATAAACCCGCCCTCACGGGATTATTCCGGACGTATCGACATTTTTCCGCGACCTCGTGCTCCCCTCTTAACCGGTGATCAAAGAAGCCTTTCTGCCAGGAAACGCCTGCGTGTCTGGCTAAGTGTTGCTTCAAGTCTGCAACAGCCCTCGGCATGCCTTTACGATGATCGAATTGCGCGACGATGTGCAGGTGATCGGGCATTAGCACGCTGACCACGGGACTGATCAGTCCCTTTGACTCATAGAACGCCAACGCGCTGCGATAAACCGCCGCTGACACAGGACTTGCCAGCTGATTCAAACCTCGTGGCTGACAGCAAATCGTGACGAACCACTTATCTTTCTCATCAACCCAGGACGGAATGGTGTGATAAAGACGATCCCGGGTCGGCAAAGGCATCGTTACAAGATGTTGTCGCCTGGCTCTTTACCAAAACAGGAGAGTCATCAGGAGTGGCCTAGGTTTAAGACTCTAACGGCCAACCAAGGATGGTTGGCCC
>RFRI01000352.1 GCA_009924535.1 Verrucomicrobiota bacterium | reverse complement strand
CCACCTTCCGTAATTTCGTGATCTGGAGCGCCAAGGCCGAACCCAAGTCCACCTGGAAAGAAGCCAGCGCCAAGATCGCCGAGGCCATGAAAGCCGCGCCCGCCACCGCCGCGCCCGCCGCCAAGGGGAAGGCCAAAGGCAAGGCCGCCGCCGCCAAATAAGGTCCCGGCGGGCCGTTTTACGGGCAGGGAGTCATCTCCCCGCTTGCACCGAGGGAGGTTACGACCAAGTTCGAACCTCCCTCTTTCATGAACGAGCCCTTCGACACCATCGAGGAAGCCCTAGCGGACATCGCCGCCGGGAAGCTCGTCATCGTGACCGACGACGAGAACCGCGAGAACGAGGGAGACCTCGTGATGGCGGCTTCGAAGGCCACGCCGGAGACCGTCAACATGATGATCCGCCACGCGCGCGGCCTCATCTGCGTGCCGACCGTCGAGCATCAGCTGCGCCGCCTGGGCATCTCCCAGATGGTCCCCGAGAACCGCGAGTCCCAGCGTACCGCCTTCGCTGTCGCCGTGGACGCCGCCGAAGGGATCTCCACCGGCATCTCCGCCTATGACCGCGCGAAGACCATCGCGATCCTCGCCGACCCGCAGGCCAAGCCGGAGGCGCTCGTGCAGCCCGGCCACATCTTCCCGCTCCTCGCCCGCCCCGGGGGCGTGCTCCAACGCGCCGGCCACACCGAAGCCGCCGTCGACCTCGCGTCGCTCGCCGGGCTCCACCCGAGCGGGGTCATCTGCGAGATCCTCAACGAGGACGGCTCGATGGCGCGCCTCCCTGAGCTCGTCGAACTCAAGAAGAAGTTCGGCCTGCACATGATCTCCATCGCGCAGCTCATCGAGTTCCGCCACCGCCGCGAACGCCTCGTCGAGCTCGTCGCCGAAAGCCCGTTCCAGTCCGCCTGGGGCGAATTCTGCCTGCGCGTCTACCGCTCGCTGCCGGACGGCCGCCAGCACCTCGTCTTCACCCTCGGCCAGCCGGACGAATCGCCGACGCTCGTGCGCGTGCAGCGGGAGAACATGCTCGGCGACCTTTTCCGCGGCAGCGCCTTCGGCTCCGGCACGTCCCTCGCCTCCAGCTTCGAAGCCGTCGCCAAGGAGGGCCGCGGCGTGATCGTCCACGTCACCCAGCCGTTCGGCGGCGTGCAGGCGGACCAGTCGGGCGTCCGCCTCGGCGCCATGGACGCGCGTGACTACGGCATCGGCGCCCAGATCCTTTCTCATCTCGGTCTCCGCCGCATCCGCCTCATCACGAACAACCCGCGCAAGGTCGTGGGCCTGGGCGGCTACGGGTTGGAAATCGTCGAGCAGGTTCCGTTCTAAGGGTTTTCGGCTCTTTCCGCTTGCAGACGGGTTCGGAAGCGACTCCATCGGCCATCCGTTCTTCTGCCATGAGCCTAGACAAGCCCACCCCTGACGCCATCGATGGCGCCGAACTCCGCTTCGCCATCGTGTCGGCGGGTTATAATGCGGAACTCGTCCAGGCCCTGAAGAAGAACGCCATCAAAGGCCTCCGCGCCGCTGGCGTCCCCTCCGGCTCCATCGTCGAACTCGCCGTCCCCGGCTCTGGTGAGATTCCCTTCGCGGCCTACATGTCGGCCATGACGGGCGACTACGACTGCATCATCGCCCTCGGCGTCGTCATCGCCGGTGACACCCCGCACCACGAAATCATCGCCCACTCGACGGCCCAGGCCCTGCAGGATGCCGCCATCCGCTCCGAAGTCCCGGTGATCAACGGCATCGTCGTCACCAACAACCGCGAGCAGGCCGTCGCCCGTTGCCAAGGTACGCTCGACCGTGGCACTGAGTTCGCGCACGCCGCCCTCACCATGGCCCGCCACCGCATCACGCTCGGCGAACGCCTCGACCAAGTCGAGGAAGAGGAACGCAAGCGCGGCGGCCAGGAACCTTTCGCCCAGAACTGACCGATGGACAACGACTCTCCCATTTCCGCCTCCGCGCGCGCCAAGATCCGGATCCGGATCAAGGGCGTCGACTACCGCATGGCGGACCAGACCGCGGCCGACATCATCGCCAGCGTCGCCGGCACCGGCGCCCGCATCTCGGGACCCTTCCCGCTGCCTTCGCAGGTCG
>RFRI01000351.1 GCA_009924535.1 Verrucomicrobiota bacterium | reverse complement strand
CGAACTGATCGCCGCCGCCGTGAAGAACGACCCGCAATTCACCGTGCTCGACACCTACGCGCTGTTCGCGAACGCGGAAGGCGACGCCCTCCCTGCCCTCTTCCCCGACCTGCTCCACCTCAATGCCGCCGGCTACGCCAAGTGGGCATCCGCCTTGCGTCCGATTTTCGCGACGCTCGGATACCTCGACATCCAGGCCGAGGAATTTAAACCTGATCCGGGCTTCGTGAGTCTCTTCAACGGCAAGGACCTCTCCGGCTGGGGCTACCGCGTCACGCCGCCCCGCAAGGCTCCGAAAGCCCCGAAGCCCAACGCCCCGATGGTCGTCGAGATCAAGCAGGCCGAGAACTTCGACGGCAAGACCGAGAGTTCGGACGGACGTTACCGCGCGATCAACGGCCGACTCGTCGTGACCACTCCCGCCGAGGGCCGTCGCATCCAGGAACTGGACACCGTTCGCGACTTCCCGGAAGACTTCGTCCTCAAGCTCGAGTTCCGCGCCACGCCCAACGCCGACAGCGGCGTCTACCTACGCAAACCCCAGCTGCAGTGCCGCGACTACCTCGTCGCCGGCCCCTACAAGGACCTCAAGAAATACAAAGCCCAGGACTGGAACGAACTTGTCGTCACGGTCAAGGGCGGCGTCGCCCATGCCGAGTGCAATGGCGAAGTGCTGGAAGACGCCCTGAAGGTGCCCGAGACCGGACCCATCGGACTCGAAGGCGACCGCGGACAGATGGAATACCGCCGCCTGCAGATTAAGACGCTCGCCCGCTGAGTCGGATTCGGGCTCACTCCGGCCGATGCTCGACTGGATCCATAGCCACACCCTTCTGCCCGCCGACGGCTGGATCCTGCTGCTCGCGCTCTTCGGCGCCCTCTGCATCGGGCTGTCCAAATCAGGTCTCGCCGGCACCGCCACGCTCAACGTCGTGCTCATGGCCAAGATCTTCGGCGCCAAGCCTTCCGTCGGCATCGTCTTACCCCTGCTCATCGTGGCCGACTTCATGGGCTTCCTGATCAACCGAGGCGGAGGTAGCTGGCGCCAGATCCTGCCGATGATCCCTGCGGCGATCGTCGGCGTCTTCGCCGGCTGGCTCCTGCTCGACCAGGTCGACAACGGCACGGCCCGCATCGTCATCGGCGTCCTGATCCTCGCCCTGCTCGCCTTCAACGTGGTGCTCCACCGTCGCCGCGAGCAGCTGCTCGCCCTCACCCGCCACCGCACCTTCACCTGGGGCATGGGTTTCGTCTCAGGCGTTTCCACGATGCTCGCCAACGCCGCGGGCCCGGTCATGACGGTCTACCTCCTGGCCCAACGTCTCGAAAAAAAGGAGCACCTCGGCGTCTTCTGCCGCTTCTTCCTTTTCATCAACCTCTTCAAGTTGCCCTTCAGCGGCAGTCTCGGACTTGTCACCGGACCGTCACTGATGACCAACCTCGTCCTGCTCCCCGGCGTGATCGCCGGCATCGTCCTCGGCTGGCAGATCCTGAAGCGTATCAAGCAGGACGCCTTTGAATCAATCCTGGCTTGGCTGACGGCCTTCGCGGCGGTCTGGCTGATCTTCGGCTGACCGCTTGACTCCGCTCGGCGCCGCGGCGGAAATAAGGACCTTATGAAGACCGCCCTTCTCTTCCTCGTCACCCTCGCCTCCGTCGCCCTGCCGGCCGCTCCGCGCAAGCTCGCCGTCGGCGCCACGCCCGAAAGCGTCACCCGCGGTTTCGACGGCGATCTCTTCGTCAGCCTGATGGGCGTCAGCCGCAAAGCCGGCGACGGCGACGGCAAGATCGTCCGCGTCCACGGCGAGACCGTCACCGACTTCGCCACGGGGCTCAACGACCCGAAGGGTACCGTCTTTGCCGGCGGTTTCATCATCACGGCCGACTTCGATACGGTCTGGAAGATCGACGCCAAGGGCCACAAATCCGTCCTTGCCGGTCCGAAGGATTTCCCGACCGCCCCGACCTTCCTCAACGACGTCGAAGTCGAACCTTCCGGCCAGAGCATCCTCGTGACCGACATGGGCGCCGTGACCAAGATGCGCGACGCCAACAACAAGCTCTTCGCCGTCGACAGCCCCGAGCACAAGGCCATCCCG
>RFRI01000036.1 GCA_009924535.1 Verrucomicrobiota bacterium | reverse complement strand
AGCCGCTCGCCGAGATCCCGGCCGCCCTGCTCCGTCAAGGCGCCGTCGGCCTGCCCTCCTTCCCGCTCGCCGAACTGAAGGCCTACTACTCCAAGCTCGGCGAACTCAACGTGTCGCCCGATACGGGCTGCTTCCCGCTCGGTTCGTGCACGATGAAGTATAACCCGCACATCAACGACTGGGCCGCCGGACTACCAGGCTTCACCGGACTGCACCCGCAGGCGCCTTCCGAGGACGCGCAGGGCTCGCTCGAACTCCTCTGGCAGACCCAGGAGTGGTTCCGCAAGATCACCGGCCTCGCCGGCCTGACCACCCAGCCCGTCGCCGGCGCCCAAGGCGAACTCGTCGGTCTCAAGCTCTTCCAGGCCTACCATCGCCACCACGGCCAGCATCGCGACATCATCCTGATCCCGACCTCGGCCCACGGCACGAACTTCGCCACGGCTACGACCGCCGGCTACGCGACCAAGCGTAACCCCGACGGCTCGCCCTCGGGCATCATGCTTCTGAAATCCGCCCCCGACGGCCGCGTCGACCAGGCCGACTTCGCCGCGAAGATCGCCGAGTTCGGTCCGCGCATCGCGGGCATGATGGTGACCAACCCGAACACCTCCGGCGTCTTCGAGACCGACTTCCAGAAGATGGCCGCGGAGATCCACCGCATCGGCGGCCTCGTCTACATGGATGGCGCCAACATGAACGCCATCGCGGGCTGGGTGGACCTCGGCGCCCTCGGCGTGGACGCGGTCCATAACAACCTGCACAAGACCTGGACCGTCCCCCATGGCGGCGGCGGCCCCGGCGACGGCATCGTGGCCGTCTCGGAACGCCTGGTCGACTTCCTTCCCGGATTCCAGATCGCCAAGCAGGGCGACACCTACGTGCCGATCAAGCCGAAGCACAGCATCGGCTCCTTCCACCGCCACTGGGGCAACTTCGCCCACAAGGTACGCGTCTACACCTACCTCCAACGCCTCGGCAAGGAAGGCGTGCGCCGGATGGCCGCGATGTCGGTCCTCTCCAGCCGCTACCTTTTCTCGAAGCTCGGCAAGTCCTTCCCGTCTCTCCCCGCGGCGGCCGACGGCGTGCCGCGCATGCACGAGTTCATCCTCACGCTCACGGAAGAAGACTTCAAGCGCATCGAGGCCGCCGGCATTCCCCGCGCGGGCATCATCGCCCGCGTCGGCAAGCTGTTCCTCGACTTCGGCTTCCACGCCCCGACCGTCGCCTTCCCCGAGGTCTTCGGCCTGATGATCGAGCCGACCGAGTCCTACACGAAGGACGAGCTCGATCGCTTCGCCGAAGTCGTGCTGGCCATCGGCGACCTCATCCGCACCAACCCGGAAGTCCTGAAGTCCACCCCGCGGTTCACGCCGGTGGACCGCGTCGACGAAGTCGCCGCCAACCGCAATCTGGTGCTCAGCGAACGCCTCACCGCCCTCCCGCCGATCAACGACAACCGCCTGTCGCCCGTGCTGCTCAACGCGATGCCTGTCGCCGAGATCAAGCGGCGCGTGCTGGCGACGGTCTGATCAGGCTTTAGGCAGACGGACGACGAAGACGGTGCCCTGGCCGACCTCGCTGGTCACGGCGATGGTGCCCCCGTGGGCTTCGACGGTCTGCTTGACGATCGCGAGGCCGAGGCCGGCGCCGCCGGTATGGCGGGAGCGCGAGGCGTCGACCCGACGGAAGCGCTCGAAGATATGCTCCAGGTTCTCGGGGGCGATGCCGCGACCGTCGTCGGCCACGCGTAGCTCCGAGAAGCCGTCGGCGACACCGGTCGTCACGGTCACGGTGACGCCGGCATCGTTGTGCAGGATGGCGTTGATGGAGAGGTTAAGGATCACCCGTCCCAGGCGACCGGCGTCGCCGATGACAGGAGCACCCTCGAGCTGCGCGACCAGCTTGGCGCCATGCTCGCGGGCCACGCGGCCAAGCAAGGCCACGGATTCGTCGGCCAGGTCAGCGAGGTCACATGGGTCCTGAGCCACCGGCTTGCCGGCATCGCCCTGAGCGAGCTCGAGCAAGGCGTCGGAGATGGACTTCATGCGGAGGGCCGACTGCTTGATGGTCTCGAGCGTGGCGCGGTACTCCTCGGGCGACCGCTCCTGGCGCAAGGCGCCTTGGCTGTCGGAAAGGATGACGGTCAGCGGCGTCCGCAGTTCATGCGACGCATCGGCGGTGAACTGCGCCATATGCTCACGGGCGGCGTTCATCTTGCCGAAGGTGTCATTGAGCACGAGGGCGAGGCGGCCGAGTTCGCTCTCGGTGTCCTCGACGTCGATCTTCCGGCCGAAGTCGCCGGCGGCGATGCCTTCGGCGTCCGCCGCGATGCGGTCGATGGGCTTCAAGGAACGTCCGGCCAGCACCCAGCCGATGCCGCAACCGACGAAGACGATGGCGATGCCGGCGAGCGCCAGACTGCGGGCTAAGACGGCCAGAGCCGCGTCCAGCTGCGCGGTCGGGCTGCCGAACATGACAAGATTACGGCCCGGCGGACGATGCAGCAGCACGCGATGGCCGGTGAGCGAGACCATGAGGTCCTGGGGGCGGGCGGGCCCCTCCTCCGGCTTCGCATCGAGGTCGGCCAAGGCCTGCGTGACCAGATCGGCCTCGGTCGGCGCATTGGCCGAACGATAGAGGGATTTGCCGTCGAGATCGACGACCTGCAACCAGACGCCGGTACCGACGACCTCGGCCAGGGCCGACTTCGCCTTGGTGGCGCGCTGGTCCGGATTGTCGCCCCGAGGAGCGGCCTTGCCGTTAGGACGGGTCGCGGGGATGGCCGGACCACGCGGCCCGGCTATGCCCGGTATGACCTCATTGAGGGCGCCCATGCCGCGCGTCATCTCTTGGCGGAGCCGCAGATCCAGTTCCTGCAGTCGAGCCTGCTTCTCATGGCGGTAGAACGCGACGAGCAGCACCGCGGCCGTGGCGGCGAGCAGGCCGAAGTTCCAGGCCAGGATCCGCCAGCGGATAGAGTGGAAGACCATGACGGCTTACTTAGGAGCCGCCTCGATGACGTAACCTAAGCCTCGGCGCGTCTTGATGAGGTCCGCGCCCAGCTTGCGACGTAGGTTGCAGACGTGCACCTCAAGGAGGTTCGAAAGCGTGTCCTCATTCTCGTCGAAGAGATGTTCGTAGAGTTCGGCGCGCGGCACCACGGCGCCGCGACGATGCGCGAGGTATTCGAGCAGACCGTATTCGCGGCCCGTGACGGGCTCGTCTTTGCCGGCCCTGGTCACGCGGCGGGCGGTCGTGTCGATCACGACGTCGCCGAGCGAGATCACCGCGGCGGCCGAACTGTGGTTACGACGTACGAGGGCGCGGAGGCGGGCGAGCAGCTCTTGCTGGACGAAAGGTTTGGCGACGTAATCGTCGGCGCCGAGGTCGAGGCCGGCGACACGGTCGTCGACCGAATTGCGCGCGGTGAGCATCATGACCGGCGTACGCTTCGTGTGGCGCAGGCGGCGGAGCATCTCGCGGCCATCCATCACCGGCATCAGGTAGTCGAGGACGATGGCGTCGTAGTCGCACTCCATCGCCTTATGCAGGCCTTCCTCGCCGTTGGCGGCGGCGTCGGCCGCGTAGCCCTCCTCGCGCAGCAGCTTCAGGAGGCCGTTACGCAAAGGGGCTTCGTCTTCTACGATAAGGATACGCATCGGTGAACTGGCCTACATTCTAGCCTAATCGCCCCTCAATCCAAGATTAAGAAGTCAGGCCTCGCCTCGGATGAAATGGCCGCGGGAGATCGCCGAGTAGGCACCGGTCAGCAAGGCGCAGGCCCCGCAGACCCAGAAGACCTGCCCAGGCGTGAGGTTAAGCGTCTGGAAAGAGACCCACTGAACGCCCGAGGCGGCCAGGATGCCGATGAAGCTCAGGACATTGGCGGCTCCCTGGACTGCCCCCTTGTCCTCGGGCGCGGGTCGATGCTGCAGCACGGCGGCGATCGGCACGATGAAGAGTCCGGCGGAAAAACCTAGCCCGACCAGGCAGAGCACGAACGGGACGAAACCCACGCCCACCATGCCCATCGGCACGGAGCAGAGCGCCAAGCCGACGGCGCCGACCGGCACGAGCCGATATTCGATGCGTCCCCGCGACGCATAACCAGCCGCGACGCTGCCGAACCCGATGCCGAGCGCGAGCGCGAGATTAAGATACGCGTTCTGGGCCTTGCCCAGCTTCAGGACGTCCTGCGCGTAGATCATGAGGTTCATCTGCACCAACGCCGCGACGAAGAAGAAGCCGGCGTTACCCCAGTTGGCGCGCCAAAGGTCGCGGTCCTGCTTCATGAGCATCAGCCGCGCCCAAAGGTCGGTCACGGGGTTTATCCGCCGCTCACAGCGCGGATTCGCCGCCGGGACCGGGGTGATGCCCCGGCTAAGCCACCAGCCCAGCAGGGCCAGGAGAGCCAGCATCAGTCCGGACAGTCCTTGCGAGCCAGCGAAGGACTCGGCGAGAAAACCGGAGGCGGCGATGCCGAAGATGATACCGAGGAAGGTGAGGAGCTCGAGGATGCCATTACCCCAGGAAAGACGGTCATGCGGCAGGAGTTCCGGCAGGATGCCATACTTGGAGGGAGCGAAGAGCGCGCTGTGGCAGCCCATCAGGAAGATGGCCGCCAGCTCGAGCGAAGCATGCCCCCAGGCCAGCGCCGCGGCCGCGAAGAGCATGATGCCGATCTCGGCCAACTTCACCGCGGAGATCACGTGCTGCTTGCTGAAGCGGTCAGCCAGCCAACCGCCCAGCATCGAGAAGAGGATGAAAGGCGCGGCGAACAAGGCTCCCGCCAGAGCGACATGCGTGTTGCGCTCTTCCTGCGGCATGGCGCTGCCGAGCACGAGCAGGATGATCAGGTTCTTCAGCGCATTGTCGCTGAAGGCGGTCTGGAACTGGGTCGCCATGAGGCTCCAGAAGCCGCGACGCCATCCTGGGAAGGCGCCGTGGTCGGCCCCGACTTCGATGACAACCGCCGGCAGAGGCTCGCGCATGCCAGCCATTCAGCCCCTCGCCCGCGGAATGACAAACCTAATGCCTTCAGCCCCTCAAGGCCGCGAACAGCTCCACCGCCGACTCGGCCTTGTTGAGGATATAGACGTGATAACCAGGGGCGCCGCGCGCGACCAGGCCCCTCGCCTGACGGACCGCCCAGGAGACGCCGACCTTACGCTGGGCCTCTTCGTCCGGACCGCAGGCCTCGAGTTCGCGGACAAGGGCGTCCGGGATGCGCGCCTTGCAGAAGCCGCAGAAGTTGCGGGCCTGCTTCAGAGAGAGGACCGGCATGATACCCGGAAGGATCGGCACCGTCACGCCGGCCGCACGGGCCCGGGCGACGAAACGGAAGTAGTCTTCGTTGTCGAGGAAGAGCTGTGTGGTCACGAAGTCCGCGCCGGCCGCGACCTTGCCCGCAAGGAAACGGATATCCGACAGGTCGTCGACGGCGTCCGGATGGCGCTCAGGGAAACCGGCGACGCCGACGGCGAAACGGCCAGGCCGCTCCGCGGCGATCTGGCGGACGAGTCCCTGCGCATGGGCGAAGCCCTCCGGATGCGCGACGAAATCTTTCTGGCCCTTGGGCGGATCGCCGCGCAGGGCGAGGATGCCGGAGAAACCTGCCTTGTCATATTGGCTGATGATCCCGGCGAGTTCGGCGCGAGAATGGCCGACGCAGGTGAGGTGGCCGATCAGGGGGATCCCCATCTTCACGAGCTCCGCGCCGTAGGTGATCGTGGTGTCGCGGGAGGTGCCCCCGGCGCCGTAGGTCAGGGAGGCGAAATCGATGCCCAGCGGCTTCAGCGTCGCGGCGACCTTGAGCATGCGCGCCCCGCCCTCCGCGTCCTTGGGCGGAAAGAACTCCACCGACACCGTGGGTCGCACGGGACTGCGGAGCGCATCGATGAGCAGCGGGCGGGACATCTGAAGTATCTTCTTATCTAGATATGAAGATGTAAGTCAAGACCCTTAGCGGTCACTCGTCCCGACCTTCCTTGCCGCCGTTGGCAGGCAGTTCGCCCGGCATGGCCACATGGTAAGCCATCACCATCCAGCAGAGCATGACAGGGTAGATCAACACGATGAAGCCGAAGGAGCCGAAGATGCCGAGCAGCACGCCGGCCGTCACGGACAGGACCTTGAAGACGACGAGGAAGCAGACCGGGATGATGACGAAGAGGATGGAGGCGACGTAGCCGATCGAGGTCGTGCCGGAATAGATCCCGGCCGAGCGGGCGAGATCCATGCCGCACGAACGACAAGCCTTGCCCAGGCGGAACCACGAGGCGAGCAGGCCGCGCTTACCGCAATTGGGGCAATGGCAAAGCAAGCCTCGGGCGATGATGTCGCCCCGGGTGACCTTCAGCTTTGGTTCGGACATCCTAACAGCGTCCGCACGTACAAGGGGAAGACAAGCGAAGACCCGCACAGCCCTATACCTTGAGGAACAGCTTGTGGCGATTGAGGAACCAAAAGAGCAGCCACTCGACGGCGAAGACGCCGACGGCGATCACGAGCGTGCCGACGGCGGGCGGCAAGGCCGAGGCCAGCCCCCCGAAGAAGAAGCGCGCCGTGTAATCGTAGCTGAGGAACTTTCCGGAGAGGTAGATCAGGACGGAGTTCATGCCGATGACGGCGAAGAAGGCGCCGAACCCGCGAGCCCAGCCGCGGACGTCGATCGTCCAATAGAACAAGGCCAGCAGCAGGCTGCCCCACCCGCAGGTCCAGAGCACGAACGAGCTGGTCCAGAGGTTCTTGTTCAGGGGGAAGACGAAGCTCCAGAGACCGCCCAACGCGAGTAACGCAAGACCGGCGATCGCCAAGCCGGCGGCCTTGCGATCGCCCGAGACTTCTTCCGTCGAGCGACGCAGCCAGAGGCCGGCCAGGATGCCGAGCAAGGCGTTGCCGATCGCCGGGATCATCGCGAGCAGGCCTTCGGGGTCGTGGACCTTCTTGTGCAGCTTGCCCGGGAGCAGCAGCCGGTCCACATAGCTGGCGAAGTTCCCCTCCATCGTCAGGTCGCCGGCGGCAAAACCCGGCGCATGGCCGAACGACATGACCGCCCAATAACCGAGCAGGATGCCAGCCAACCAATACCAGAGGCGCTTGGGCGTCTCAAAGTTGAAGGCGAAGATGAGCTGGGCGAACATGCCCGCGAGACCGATCCGTCCGAGCACGCTACCGAGGCGCATATTCTCGAGACCCTTCCACTGGAGGCCGTTGTTATAGATGATACCGAGCAGCACGAGGATCAGGCCGCGCTGGATGACCTTGCGGATGACTTCGCCTCGGGCACCTTCTGTCAGGCGACGTGTGAGCGAATACGGCGTCGAGACGCCGGCCATGAACAGGAACAACGGGAAGATGAGGTCGTACGCCTGGAAGCCGTTCCAATCGACGTGCTTGAGCTGATCGTCGATCGCGCCCAACCAACCCCACTCGGTCAGCTTGAAGAGCGCGACGAGGATGCCGTGGCCGCCGACGATCCAGAAAAGATCGAAGCCGCGCAGGGCATCGAGGGATAATAGACGTTCGGACTTCGGGGCAGGAGTCTCCATGGGGGTGAGGCTTTTCTACCCCACCTCCGAGAGAGGTCTACCCAGAACCTACCTTCGTCCGCCCGCATCCCGCGGAGAGGATGGGATTCGAAGTCCGTTCCTCATAGCGTAAACCCTAATGTTTATTGGTGTTCGCCGTTTCGTTGGACAAACCATTGGACAACTTAACGACAAAATCAGCCTAATCCTGCAGAACGTGCAAAGGCAAGGGACTTTCGTTCGGATTGTTTCCAAACCATAAGAGGATGGTCTCAATACCCATCCTCTCCGTGTGTCTTAGAGTCCACCTTCGGCAAGGGCACCCTGATCGCCGCCGCAAAGACCAACCTTGCGCATAGGGACATGCCTACAAGTTTGGCCGAGATTCATACATGCGGCAAATCCAACTTACACTCACGTTGCCTGTATCATTTTTTTACATATAATTACCACAAGCTCCGGATTTAAACGGTGGACTCAGCGTCGGAGCCGAGATAGCAATGACGTATGCCACACCCCATCAAGCTAATCGTGGCCGTCGCGATGTACGTGTTCGCGATGACATCAACCGCATCCGGACAGACGCAGGATCTGCCGAACGCGATGACCTGGCTCGCGCCGGCAGGCACTTCGGCCTCAAACCAAGCCTTGGATAGCGCCGGAAACGGCGCGTTCAGCGGCTATCGGCGATACTCGATGCCCTCTTCATACATGCCTGACGGCATGTACCTACCGCCACCCAGGATCGTATGGGACGACACCTTGGGCTACTGGGACAATTCACAGGTCATCGACGCAGGCGGAAACTACACCGACGATGCCTACTCCGGCATGTGGTACAGCGAGGAAGCCTATTACGGGGCCCACCCCGACGCCATAAGTCCCACGGGGGAAATCCTGCAATCCGCGCTTTATTACCCCAACTGGGTCATCAATCCGGTATGGGTTTCCACCCCGGGATACAGGACAATCCCTGATGATGTCCCCCGACAGTATTACGCCACGGAATCAGTCAACGTGTACGTTGCGCTCGGAGATTCCATGGTGGCGGTTCAACGCACCCTCACGATCCTCGAGAAGATGCCATCGGGCGACGACGCCCAAGTATCGTCAACGACTTCCCTGGAAGCAGCCTATCTCGACTGGTCCACCGGCCTTTTCTCGACCGGAGAGTTCTACGCGTCATTCCCGCAGCAACAGACCGACCCCGGCGAAGGTGGCGACTCAACCAGTCAACCAACGCCAGAAACCATCTCGCGAGTTGGGATAGAATTGGGATTCACCCATATATGGTTCACTAATTATGCATACCACACATTCGTTATCCTCACTGAGTCTAACGTGACATTGGGGAATCAATTTGAAACAAGAGCAGGCCCCGACGAAAATAGTATGATTTTCGCACAAACTGCAGCCTTCGACTCAAACGCAGCTGACACTCCATCTCAGACCGTAAACAGGCAGAGCATCGGATATGTCCTTACAGATTTCAACATAGTACTAAAATACGCGAATGACTTCAGCTCAGCGTTGAACGCCTCCCAAACCCGTTATGACGGGCTGGCTTCTAATGGCGGTTACAATTCCAATTCATACTCCTCAACGTTTCTAACCTATCTTGGATTCAGCCAGGTTGATCCAGTCAACTGGTCGCCCGGTTTCAACACCAACATACCATACCTAAACATTGACGACATTGGGTATCAAGTGATCCAGAGGCCATGATTAAGGCAAATCTCCTGCGTCGACTCCGCCTCATCTCCCTCATGGCGACAATCAACCTGACAGGTTGTGCTTATAATCACGTAAAAGGATTAACCTCCATCCATACTGGAGATGACTTGGCTTCCGTCATCTCTAAATTAAACGAAGAGAAAATTTTATTTAAACGCATAAACCTTTGCAACTCGGGCGCCCCACACAGGGCAAGCTTCATGCTTTATGCGGAGACCCAAGACGCCCTTAACCCCGAAATCATTGCAGTAGGATTTGATCAGAGCGAAAGAGTGGTGGATAACGGCGTTCAGATCGTAAGCTCACGCTACACAAAGCCTTCAGAAAACGCATTCTTTACAAAACACTGATCATTTGCAGTTGGTACGGCGCAGTATTTCTAAGGGGAGACCAGGCGCCTCCAGCAAGAGCCCCTAGACGCCGGCAGCTTAGCGGTCGCCTCCGCGCCCCGTCA
>RFRI01000350.1 GCA_009924535.1 Verrucomicrobiota bacterium | reverse complement strand
CTCGACGCCCGCAAGGACGCCTGAACCACAGCCGAACTGGGCTTGTCGACGAGGCGTCGGCTGATGCCGTTTCTCGGATATCATCCGCCCATATCGGCGATTGCGGCCTTCGGATGGTCGGTCAATCTCTTCGCACATATCCCAACAAATACAGGATGAAAACACTGTTCTCCCACTTGTTGATGCTACTTGCTTCCACGGGTTTCGGCTATGCCGATTCGATGGACTTCTATTCATTACCCCCTTCCGGGAACGAAGCCGCCCTCAGCCTGAACGGACCTTGGAAGTTCAAGTATGTCACAGGTCAGGATGCCGGCCCGGATGAGGCCTTTGTCAATCCGACGCACGACGTCTCGAACTGGCATGAAATCAAGGTGCCCGGACACTGGGAGCTGCAAGGCTTCGCCACCCCTCGTTACGCGGGAGACCTCGCGGACGGTCTGGGACTTTACCGTCGCACGTTCAAGGTCGCTGCCCCGAAGCCGGGCGAGCGGCGCTATCTTCGTTTCGAGGGCGCCCTTTTCGGCTACGTCGTCTGGCTGAACGGCAAGAAGCTCGGCGAATGGAACAGCGGCTTCAATCCGGCCACCTTCGACGTGACCGATGCGCTCATCCCCGGCGACAATGTGCTTGCGGTGCGCATCTCGACGCGAAGCCGCGGTTGGGACTTCGACACCATGGACTGCTGGTCCATCTCAGGGATCTACCGTGAAGTCACGCTGTACACCCTGCCGGCGACCCACCTGCTCGATCAAGTCGTCCGCACCGAACTCCGCCCCGACGGCTCGGCGCATGTCGACCTCACGGTCCGAGCCTCGGCCAAGGCCGAACTCTCCGCGACCTTGGTCGACCCTGAAGGCAAGGCGGCCAGCAGCTGCAACCTGTCCCTAGGCTCCGACGGACAAGGTCGCGGCTCCATGGTCGTCGCGAACCCTCGGCTCTGGAATGCCGAAAACCCCTCGCTCTATCGGCTGAAGATGGAGCTGAAGGTCGACGCCAAGGTCAGCCAGCAGCTTGAACAGAAAGTGGGCCTGCGCCAGGTGACGATCCAGGCGGGCGTGCTGATGCTCAACGGCCGACCGATTAAGCTGCGCGGAGTGGACCACCACGAGATGTGGCCGGAAGAAGGACGCGTCGCCACCGAGGAGAGACTCCGCAAGGATCTCACGCTGATGCGTCAGGCCAATATCAACTTCATCCGGACGTCGCACTACCCGCCCCACCCCAAGCTGCTCGACCTCGCCGACGAGATGGGTTTCTACGTCGATTGCGAGGTGCCCTTCATCCATGGACGCGAGCACCTGAAGGATCCCGCATTCCAGGAAGACCTCTACCGTCGCGCCAAGGCCACGGTCTCCCGCGACAAGAACCATGCGTCGATCATCTTCTGGTCGCTCGGCAACGAGAACCCCGTCAATCCGCTCGGCCTCAACGCAGGCAAGTTCGTGAAGGAACTCGATCCGACCCGGCCGATCACCTTCCCCACGATGGGCTCCCACTTCCGGACGAACTGGGAAAAATTCCCGGCCTACGTCGACCTCTACTCGCCCCACTATCCCTCCGGCAGCACCATCAGCGACTATGCCGCCAAGCTGGAAAGGCCGATCGTGGCGACCGAATATGCGCATATGCGCGGCATTTCTCGGGGCGGCAAAGGGCTCCAGGACGCCTGGGACGCGATGTACGCCAACCCCCGCGCCGCCGGCGGCGCCGTCTGGAAATTCCAGGACCAAGGACTGCTGCGTGAAGCCAAGGATCCGGCGACCGTAACCAACGGCGACCTGATGGTCTGGCTGGACGAGCATCGCTACTACGATACCAACGGTTACTTCGGAGTGGACGGCATCGTCTACTCCGACCGCACTCCTCAGGTCGATTATTGGTGGCTGCGCAAAGTCTACTCACCGATCCAGATCGAGGCCGCGCCCTCGCTCGTCGCGGAGGCCAACGGCGGCTTCAAGGTCGTGACCGAGAACCGTCACGACTTCCGTTCGCTGGCCGGCCACGTGCTCCGCTGGACCCTCCGGCGCAACCAGACGGCGTTGGACTCGGGAGACCTCCGCCTCACGGTCCAGGCGAAGGCCAAGGAAACCCTCCTCA
>RFRI01000349.1 GCA_009924535.1 Verrucomicrobiota bacterium | reverse complement strand
CGATTGACGGCAAGGACCTTGCCGGTCGTATCGACCAGCAGCATCACCTTGTAGAGGCCGTAGGCCTTCATGTAGCCGTCCATCGCCTGGGTGAGGCTGCGGACGATCGTCAGGCCGAGGCCCGTGCCGCCGAAGCGTCGCGTCGTGGAAGCGTCGGCCTGCGTGAACGGTTCGAAGATGCTCTCGAGGCGGTCCTGCGGGATGCCGATCCCTGAGTCGCGGACCGTGAGCTGCGCGCGCAGGCGGCCGTTGCGTTCCTCGAACTCGAGTTCCGCGTGGACGTGGCCGTTCTCGGTGAACTTCACCGCGTTGCCGACGAGGTTGGCGATGATGCGGCGGAACTTGATCGGGTCGCCGAGCACCGACTGGGGCGAGTCGGCCTTGACGAGCGCGGCGAGCTCGACGCCTTTGCGTCCCGCTTGGTGCTGGAACTGCGCGGTCACTTCCTCGAGCGCGCGGACCGGGTTGAAGGGGATGTTTTCGATCGTGACGTTGCCGCGGTCGAGGCGGGAGAAGTCGAGCACGTCGCGGACGGTATCCTCGAGTTCGCGGGCGCAGGACTGGATCTTCGTGAGGACGTCGGCCGGCACCGGCGCAGGCGTCTCGAGGTTCGTCTCGCAGAGCCCTTGGATGGCGTTGATCGGATTGCGGATCTCGTGCGTCACGTTGGCGACGAACTGCCATTTCGCCGCCGCGACTTCCTCGGCTTTCTCGAGGGCGATGCGCAGGCGGTTATGTTCGTCGACCGATTCCGTGATGTTGACCGCGAAGGTGAGGAGCCCGTTCGGCAGGCCGCCGCCCCCCTTGATGCGTTCGTGCACGACGCGGACGAGGCGCGAGCGGCTGTCCTGGGTCTCGAAGTGCATGACCGCATGGAGCACGCGCTGGCCGGTGCGGATGACTTCCTCGTCGAACTGACGGAACTGGTCGGCCGTGCGGGTCGAGAGGATGTCGGCCAGCGTGAGGTCGGCCACGTAGCCGCGGTACGGCAGGGCGAGGAACTCGTCGAGGCTGCGGCTGGTGTGCAGGATGCGGCCTTGCAGGTCGCGGAAGATGATGAAGTCGGGCGAGTTCTCGATGAGCGTCCGCGCGAGGCTCATGCCGGAGCGCGGCGTGAGGATCGGGGCGCCGTTGACCTGCGGGTCTTCGGCGAAGATCAGCCAGACCTGGCGATCGAACTTCGGGTCGGGCTGCAGGATGATCTTGGAGGCGCGGATGGGTTCGCCTTGGCCGGCGTTACGCAGTTCGAGCATCCCGCTCCAGGCGGACCAGCGGGCGGCGGAATGGAGCAGGGTGGAGGCGGGCAGGCCGTTCTCGAGCTCGAGGAACAGCTTGTCGATGTTCATGCCCGCCTGGACCTTGCGGCCGACCGCGCGGTCGACGAGCGGGTTGGCGAACAGGATCTCGCCCTTGCGGCTGCAGACCAGGAACGGCCAGGGAAGGAGGTCGGGCAATGTGGAGAGTTCCGCCATCGGTTGCCGGAAAGCATGGAGGATCCTGCCCTGATGGACAATCCTCCATGTGCTAGGGAGAAGGCACTAATGATCAGGGGCAGGGGTGGGGTCGGGCTGGCAAATGTAGTTGATTATCGGATACGGTTTGACGGATGTCACACGGACGACCCCGGGGTCGCCGGGGTCGTGTCTTGCTTTTGGTGCTCAGGAAGGGACTTGAACCCTTACGCTTTAGGGGCACTGGAACCTGAATCCAGCGTGTCTGCCATTCCACCACCTGAGCATTAAAGCGGACAGGTGAGCAAAGGGTTAGCCCCCGCACTGTCAAGGTCAGGGCTGGCGCAAGGCCTTCAGCATGTAGACGCAATCGAGTTTCTGGCCGAATTTGTGCCCGACGCCGCGTAAGAGGCCGGCCTGTTCGAAGCCCAGCGAGGCATGGAGGCGCAGGCTGGGGGTCTGTTCGCCCGAGATGCGAGCGATCACCGAGGCATGCCCGATGGCCTCCGCTCGGCGGAGGAGCTCCTGTAGCATCAGCTTACCGAGGCCTTTGCCGTGCTGGGTGTGGTCGATGAAGATCGAGTCCTCGACCGTGGCGGACCATCCTTGGCGGGTGTTATAGGTCGAAAGGGAGCCCCAACCGACCACTT
>RFRI01000348.1 GCA_009924535.1 Verrucomicrobiota bacterium | reverse complement strand
CCTGCGGACGACCGATGGCGTCGTTGATCTTGGCGAGCGCGGCCTTCGGGACGGCGCGGGTGAGCCGCGTGTCCACGGGTCCGAGGCCGAAGGCGAAGCCGCTTATGTCGCCAGCAAGGCCGCGGTCGAAGCGCTGACCAAAGTCGTCGCCAAGGAGCTCGCCCCCCAAGGCGTCCGCGTCGCCGCCTTCGGCCTCGGACCCGTGGACACGCGGCTCACCCGCGCCGTCCCGAAGGCCGCGCTCGCCAAGATCAACGACGCCATCGGTCGTCCGCAGGGCACCACCATGGCCCAAGCGGTGGATTTTATCGTCTCCCGAATCTCCGCCCCGGATTTGAAATCCGGCAGCGTGGAGTATTTCGGCACGGTGGGCTGAAGTGCAAAAGTGCAACCCGCCTCCGGCTTGTGCAAAGGTGCAAATGTGAAGAAACATCAGAGCCAGGGCTAGGGCTTGGGCCAGGCCGCCGAACGGTGGCCGCAAGGTAGGAGCGAGACTACGTCACGCCCTATAAGCCCGATTAACCCGCCTCCACCTCTTCTAGCCCCAGCTCTAGCCCGAGCCCTAGCTCTTAAAATACACCTTTGCACTTTTGCACAGGAGCTCCGCTCCGATTTGCACCTTTGCACTGCCCCCTGGTTCCCCATGTCCCTCCTCTCCCGCTTTCCCTCCTACTCCGCCAAGCCTGCCTTGGCGGGCGCGTGGGGCGTGGTGACGTATGGAGAACTTGAAGGATTGATCGCCAAGGCGAGGCACGCGCTGACGCAGCTCAAGCTCGACCGCCCGACGGTCTTCGGCCTCATCGGCGAGCATGGCCCCGCCTCCACCGCGTGGCTGCTCGCGTGCGCGGAAGCCGGCCATTTCGTGGCCCCGCTTGCGGGCAATGCGGCCGAGCATCCGGCCAAGCTCGCCTTGATCAATGCGCAGTGGATCGTCGCCGCCGAGGCCTTGGAATGGAAACTGCTCCCGCGCGTCGACGAGCCATCGGCCCACCCGTTGTTCCAGCAGTTACGTGACCAGGGGTCGCCCGGACTCATCCTCTTCTCCAGCGGCACCAGCGGCACCCCGAAGGCGATGGTCCAGGATTTCGGTAAGTTGCTAGCGTCCTATGAGTCGCGTCATGAGAGCGACCTCGCGATGCTGGCGCTCCTCGGCTTCGACCATATCGGCGGCCTGAATACGCTGTTCAACACGCTCGCCGCCGGCTCCCTGCTCGCCGTCCCCGCCTCACGCTCACCCGCCGACGTCGCTGCGACCATCGCTCGCCATCACGTCGCCATCCTGCCCGCTTCGCCGACCTTCCTCAATCTCCTCCTCGCCGCCGGCGTCACGGCCGACCTGGCTTCGCTGCGCGTCATCACCTACGGCACCGAGCCGATGCCGGAGAGCCTGCTCGCCCGCCTGAAGGTCGCCTTCCCCCGCGTCCGCTTCATCCAGACCTTCGGCACGAGCGAGACCGGCATCACCCGGACCGCGAGTCCGGAGGCCGGCTCCACGTTCCTGCGTTTCGAGGACCCGGATCTCGAATGGAAGGTCATCGACGACGAACTCTGGCTGCGCAGCCGCACCCAGATCGCGGGGTATCTCAACGCCAGCAATGAACGCTTCACCGCTGACGGCTGGTTCCGGACCGGGGACCTCGGCCGTTGGGACGAGGACGGGTTCCTGTGGATCGACGGGCGCTCGAAGGACCTGATCATTTCCGGCGGCGAAAACATCCACCCGGCCGAACTCGAGAACGTGCTGGCCGATTGTCCTGCGATTGCGGAGAGCGCGGTCATCGGTATCGAAGATGCGAAGTGGGGCGAGTCCGCGTGCGCCGTCATCGTTAGGCAAGCTGGCGCCCAGTTGGACGAAGCAGGCGTCCTCGCGTTGTTCAAGGACCGCCTCGCACGCTACAAGCACCCGCGGCGCGTCGTGTTTTTTGAAGCGCTGCCAAAGAATGCGATGGGCAAGGTGCAGAAAAATCTGCTGCGCGATCTCTATCGCGACTGTTTGAAGGGATAGGGCCGAAAAGGGGCGGATCGCTCGGACCCGCCCCAAACCTTAGGATCAACCGGCCAAAAGGGCCCAGAAGATCATCAAGAGACCCGCTGTGCTGCCCAGCCAAA
>RFRI01000347.1 GCA_009924535.1 Verrucomicrobiota bacterium | reverse complement strand
TTGCGCCAGCCGATCTCGAGGACGGCTTGCTTGCGGAACCAGACGTTGCGGTGTTCCAGGTTGCCGAGCAGTTCGGCGGGTGGGCAGGTGTGCAGGTCGAATGGCTTGAGCTTGGGCGCAGCGCCGGCTGGGCGTACGCGATAGAGCCGTCCACGTTCCTTATCCCAATCGTCGACGGGCTTCACGTGGCTGAGCCGGGTGTCATACCAATCCGCGAGATAGATCGCGCCATCCGGACCAACTCCCGTCCAGACGGGCCGGAACCAGCGATCGGAACTGGCGACTAGGTCGGCTTCGTCATGCGTCCGGAAGGTGGCGCCTTCGGGAAGGCGTGTGCTGACGTAGACTTTGTTGGCAAGAGAGTTGGGGGCGATAATCTGGCCGTCGTATTCCTTGCCGAGCAAGCCGCCTTCGTAGATGGCGAAAGCCTGCGGGAAGCGGCGGGTCTCACCCTCGCTCTTCATGTGTTCGAACCACCCGAACGCGTAAGCGTTGGTGAGCGGGCCATGCTTGCCCCAGCCCTTGATGCCGTAGCTGCCTTGCTCGTAGTGCATCCCGCGAGTCGCGCCGAAATTCGTGCCGGAGAAGACGCGCCCTTTGCTATCGATCTCGAGGCTGTAGGTATTACCGCCGCCTTCGGCGTAGATTTCAAAGACCTTACGGACCGGGTGGAAGCGCCAGATACACTGGCCTTCCCAGCGGACGTTCTTGCTGCTCCGGCTGCTCACGTTGCCCGTGGTGGTGCTGCCGTTCGCGCCGTAGAGCCAGCCGTCCATGCCCCACTTGAGGCTGGTCGCAGTGCTGTGCGTGTCCTCGAGGCCGAAGCCGCTGAGTTCGACTTCAGGATCGCCGACGGGGAGCCCGCCCTGGGTGGCGTAGCTAAGGAGATAGGGCGGATTAAGCACCCACACGCGTCCCATGCCGGGTAAGGCAGCGGTGGTCATGTTGAGGCCTTTCAGGACGTCGGTATGCTTATCGAACGTGCCGGTACCTTGGGTGTCCTCAAAGACGGTAATGATGTCGGCCCCTTTTTCGCCGCGGGGCGGGGGCAGGGGGACTTTGTCGAACTTGGCGCGGATGTGCTCGTCGTAGCTGACGACCTTGAGTCCAGCGGGGAAAGGGTATTGGAGATATTGGGTGACCCAGAAGCGCCCTTGTGAATCCCAGCTGCCGTAGATGGGCTGCGCGAGCGTAGGCTCTGCGGCCATGAGGTCGATGGCAAGGTCGGGTCGGGCGGCAAATTTCTTCAAGGCCTCCGCCGGCTTCGAGGGCGGGGTGTCATCGGCCATCACGCCGCGGCCTTTGAAGGTCTTCATGACCTGTTCGACCTGTTCATTGCCCGCTTGGGGGACGTCCGCGGCCATGAGGCCGGCGGAGAGCAGCAGGAGTAAGGCCGAGGATTGCATCTTCACTTGAGAGTCATCGTCACACGCCGAAGTTCCATGACGCTTTTTCCGGGGATATCCGTGGCACGGAGCTTGAGTTCACCTTTACCCGGCTCGAGGCGCACTTCGCCGAGGACCATCGTATGGAAAGGCTTCATCAGGGATTCGCCGGTACCGCGCGGTACGACGTCCTGATCCGTGATCAGGGGCGGGTCCCAGGCATCGGCGACCTTGCCCTTGAGGAGCGTGCCTTCGAAGGAGAGTTCGACCTTCGCGCCGATGTCGGCTTTCGGGCATGTGTAGTCCAGCGTGACGACATAGGTGCCGGCGGTGATGACTTCGATATTCCAGACGGCGGAGTCGGTCGGCTTCGTCCAGTTTACGAAATAGGAAGAGTTCGGCGCTTTACCGCTGCGACGCATCTCGCCGCGCGGTTCACCGTCGCGGGCGGGGAGCATGGTGATCGGGAATTCCCGATAGCCGATCGCGAGGGGGCGAGGGTCGACGCCGCTGCCGGGGCCATTGGCGGTCTTGCCCTTGCCTTTCCCGCCCGCAGGGATCGCGATGCCGAGTTCCTTGCGCCAAGCGGAGACCGCGGTGGTCAGCTCCTTCGCGAGGTCGGGCTGCTTCGCCTGGATCGGAGTGGTCTGGCCCGGGTCTGCGACCATGTCGAAGAGGTTGCCGGCGTTGTCGAGGCGATGCGTCTGCGTGCGCACGCTGACGTTGTTGGCCCAGGAGTTGAAG
>RFRI01000346.1 GCA_009924535.1 Verrucomicrobiota bacterium | reverse complement strand
GCCGCCGCCGTAGTTCCAGAACCAGTGCCAATCGTAGTGCACCGGGCCGTTGTTGGCGGCTTCGTTCACCTTGTCGGATTCGTTGCCGCGGATGGATTCCTGGATGTCGGCCGGGCCGTTCCAGAGGTCGTAATCGATCTCGGAAGGGATGGCGTTCTTCTTGGCCGGGCCGATGGACTTGCGGCGCTTGTAGCAGATGGCGCGGGCGAGCTTCACCTTGCCGTACTTGCCGGCATGGACGTCCTTGATGGCGGCGCGGATACCGACGCCGGAGCGGCTCTGGGTGCCGGCCTGGACGACGAGCTTAGTGAAGTGGTTCGAGGCGGCGACGAGCTGCTGGCCTTCGAAGATGTTATGCGAGAGGGGCTTCTCGACGTAGAGGTGCTTGCCGGCCTGGAGGGACCAGATGCCCTGAATGGAGTGCTGGTGGTTCGGCGAAGCGATGGAGACGGCGTCGATATCCTTATCTTCGAGCATCTTGCGGATGTCGGAGTAGCCCTTGGCGCCGGGGATGGCCTTCAGGCCCTTGGCGACGACCTTGGAGTCGACGTCGCAGAGGGCGACGATGCGGACGCCCTTGATCTTCTGGAGCTCCTTGATGTGCTCGAGACCACGGCTGCGGAAGCCGACGACGGCGACGCGGAGGTCACCGTTGGCGCCAGCGGACTGGGCATAGGTCTGGGCGCTGAGGCCCGCCACGGCGGCAGCCAAGGCGGAGTTCTTGATGAACGTGCGACGATTGAGTTGGGACATAGATATGACTGGGGGTGAGGGGTGAGCATATTGAGATGCCCGTTGAGTCGAGATTGTTCCTAGGCACCGCCTAACTGAATATCGGTAATGAACGCTGCGCCTTAGGGCCAGGGCTTGGGCTAGGGCCAGGGCTAATCCTAGATGCCTAATAACCTAATTATCAGTTATTTAGGTATCAGGTTAAATCACCTGGCCCCAGCCCTGTCCCTGGTCCTAGCCCTGATTCAGTCTACTTAACCGTCCGAATATACTGCCGGATGGCCTCGAACTGGGCCGGACCCTTGCCCTCGTAGGGGTCGGAGAGCTGGGTCATGCCTTCGGGATCGGCATACTTCGGCATCTTGGTGTCCGGGTCGATGCGCGTCGGCGCGAGGGCCCAGCGATGGAAGTAACCTTTGCGGAGACGCTCGGCGGTCTGCGCGAAGTTGATGGCGGGAGCTTCGAAGACGGCGGTGGCTTCCTTTTCGCCGACAGCGTGACAGGTGATGCAGTTGAAGCCTCCGTCGGCGCCGATGAGTTTCTCGCCGTTGGCGATCTTCTCGGCGTCGCCGGCCGGTTCGACGGCCTCCTTCTGCGGCAGGCCATGCTGATGATTGAGACCGAGCGCGAGGCCGTCCGCATGATGCGCGAAGCCAGGCATGCGGCCGATGAGCCAAGGGCGCGGCTTGTACTCGACCTGGCCGGCGATGAACTTGCTCATCCAGTCGTGACGGAGTTTTTCGCCGAGCCAGGTGAGGGCCGGGACGGGGGCGTCGGGCACGGCTTCGCCTTCGACGTGTTCCTTGGGCGGCAAGGCGTCGCGTAGCTTCTTCGCTTCTCCGTCGACCTTCGTCCAAACGCTCACGTTGCCGTAGCGGGCATGGCAGGCGACGCAGTTGAGGTTCTTGATCTGGCGTTCGGCGAATTCGGCCGGGGTGTCCTGCTTGAGCGAGGCGAGGTCGGTCGCGAGGAAGGCCTTGAGCGAGGAGCGCTGCGAGGTCGTCAGGGCGAAGTCCGGCGCGATCGCGCGGGCCTTGTCATCGGGGGCGAGACAGCCCTTGTCGCCGGCCTTCAGCACGGCGGCGAGGGTCGGCTGCGTCGTCGCGGGCATGCCGGCGTGGCAGTTCAGGCAGCCGGCGCTCACGAGCAGGGCGGCGCCGCGGGTGGCATCGCCCTTCATGGCTTCGCGTTTCGTGACGCGGCTATTGGCGACCAGGTAGGCGGCGAGCTGCGTGGCTTCTTCGTCTTCGAGGCGGAAATGCGGCATGCGCGTGGCGGCATAGTTCTTGGAGGGGTCCTTGAGGTATTCGACCAGGGCAGCGGAGCGCCACTTGTCGCGGAGATGGCCCATCGGGATGCGGTCGTGCGCCTCGGCGCCGGTGGCGTCGGGGCGTTGGTG
>RFRI01000345.1 GCA_009924535.1 Verrucomicrobiota bacterium | reverse complement strand
ACCGGGCTGGTGTCGCGGCCGTTGCTGCCCATGGCGAGGATCGCCGCCATGCCAAGCAGGCCGCCGCGAGGAGAATCCTTCGGTAGGCTCACCTTCCGGAAGCTGTCGCCGGCGATGCCGTCCAGTCCGTAGTAGTTGGCGAGCAGGCCGTTGACGTAGACTTGGTCGTTCTTAATCAGCTTGGTCAGGCTTTCGTTCTGGCGGAGAAGGTGGGCGAAGGTTTCGTAGACCTCCTGACGGGCCGCGCCCTTGGTGCTATCGTCGAAATCACGATACTGCTTCGTGTCGAACTGGAAGAAGTCGAGACGTGCCAGGCCAAGCCACTGATGGACGAAGCCGCGGACGAATTCATCCGCCTTGGGGCTGGCGAGCATACGATCGACCTCGCGGGCGAGGACGGCGGGTTTCTTCAGGTCCCCAGTGCGGGCGAGGGCGAGTAGGGTGTCGTCGGGCGGGGCGCTCCACAGGAAATAAGAAAGCCGGACGGCGAGTTCATTATCGTTGAGCGGTCGCACCGTCTTCTCCTCGTTGGGTTCGGCGAGGTAGAGGAAGCCGGGCGAAGTCAGGATGACGCTCAACGGGTCCTTCAGTGCGCTCTCGAAACTTGCGCCTGCTTTGCGGCGCGCGTCATACAGCGCCACGAGCTTATCGAGGTAGGGGGCGCCGGGGCTCTTGTCGCGGAAAGCCCGGAGCGCGAACTTCGCGATGATCTCACGGGCATGATCCCGTTCCGGGAGGCCTTGGGTGTTGGCTGAAAGTAGCGGTGTCGCTGGCGCCCTGGCGGCCAGTGTCTTCAGCGGGCCTTCCCATTCGACCCAATCAATCCAAAGGGCGGAGGGCGGACCTACGCCGGTGGCTTTCTGTGCGGCATTATAGATTTCAAAGTCGAGTTTCACGTCGCGCTTCTCGCGCAGCACGAAGGTCCGCGGGCTGTCAGTGGTCAGGTTGACAGCGAACTCGATGGTCTGGGGTTCATCGGTGGTGCCACTGATCTGGAAGGCCTGCAGCAGCGTGAAATCCTTTTCGCCCGACTTGCGGCTACCGAGTTCGACGAAGCGGCGTTCCTTGGGCGCGTCTTTGAGCGCTCCGATGCGGAAGCGGACTACGTATTGTCCGGGTGGGGCATTCTCGATGGTGTGCTGGGTCTTCAGCCAGTTAGAAGGTTGATCCGGCGGCAGGGTGATGACCTCCTCGGTGTGGACGTTGTAAATCGTCAGATAGGCACCGGTCTTGGTAAGGGGGTCGTTGAGGTAACGTTCAAAGCTGGGTCCATGCTGTCCGAAGACCTTTACCCGGAACTTGGCCTCTTGCGCGTCGGGAATACCTTTCTGAGGCTTCCCCGTGGCGAGGAAGGCCATGGCAGCCTCGTTGCCTCCCTTGTAGTAGCCGTCATACGTGCCGCCGACCATGCGGTTGGCGTGCAGTTCGACCTCGCGTCTTTCTTTTAGGGTGGAGGGCGCGCTATCGGCGTTGAAGATCTCAATCCAATCGATCCAAAGAGCGAACTCCGGCCCAATACCATTGCGTCGGTGCGCTTCGCCGAAGATTTCCAGGGCTCTCTCGTTGGAATCGAATGAGCCGCGTTCGCGGAGGAAGAACCCGCGACTACCGCCATTGACGATTTCGAGCGGGAATTCCACGAGCTGAGGCGCTTCCATCGTCCCCGTCACCTCATGGGTGCTGGCGACGGCTCCTTGCAAGGGGCCGAACTCGACGAAGTGCCGGGATTTCGGGGTGTTGGCGGTTCCGGCGACACGGACGCGGACTGTGTATTTTCCGGCGGGCCAGTTGCTCGGGACGCTGAAAGGCTGGTAGGGGTTGGCGAAGACGTCGGAGTAGGTGAGGAAGGAGCCGGTCTTGGAAGCCGGGTGATCGAGATAGGCCCTTTGCTGAGGGGCGGAGAGCACCCAGTTGCGACGGCCTTGCTGGTCCGCGTGAATCTCGTCGATATAGCCGAAGTTCTCGGGCGAGGGCGCTCCGGGAATCCTTTTCCACTCGAAGTATCGGTGGGTCTGGGCGCCCTTCTTCTCGGCTTGGATGGCGGCGACGATGGCGACGTTTTCCGGTTTGGCGGCGGCGGCATCGACGGCGGTCGTCCACGCGACATAGCGATCGTGGCAGTCGACGCGTT
>RFRI01000344.1 GCA_009924535.1 Verrucomicrobiota bacterium | reverse complement strand
CGACAACTATGGCACACAGGCCCTCGGCAAGAACCGGGTGACCGCCAAGGCTGAGTTCAATGGCGACGCCAGCCGGTTCGACGTGCGTGGGACGGTGTCCGACGCCAGCTACGTCTCCGCAGGCCTCGGCTACAAATGGGCTTCGGGTATCGAAGGCGCAGTCTCCCGTGTGGGCCTTTCCGCGAGCCGTTACACCACCGACGAGGCTTCGCCGGTCAAGGGGGACTCCGTCACCTTGGAAGGTGGTCGCACGAGTTTCCTCGGCGTCGGTTCCAAAGGCGCGCTCAAGCTTCTGACCGACTGGTCCTTGCGTCGCACCACGGCGACTGGGGTTTCGAGCGGGGCCCGACTCGATGGAGCCGAAACCGCGAGTTTGACCTTGGGGCTTGATGCCGACCGCAAGGATTCGCTGTTTGGCGGCGGAACGAACCTATTTTCCCTCTCCGCGACCGGTGGCTATACGCATTCCGACAACGCGCTCATCGATGGTGGTTTCACCCGCTACAACTACAGCCTCGGTCGCTTCCAGCGTTTGCCTGCTGGCTTCCTGCTGGGCCTGAGCCTCAGCGGCCAGCAATCGTCCTCGGTGCTGGAGAGCGGGGAGCAGTTCTCCATCGGCGGTCCCTCCGGCGTCCGCTCCTACACCTCGAACGTCGCCGCTGGCGATAAGGCCTACCTCTTCACGGTCGATCTCAGCCGCGAAGTCGCCGACCTGCGCTCTTGGGGCGTCCTAGAAGCCATGGTGTTCTTTGACCAAGGCAAGGTGACGGGTGACCGCTTCGCCAGCACGGCGGATGGCTCCAACCTCATCAAGTCCGTCGGTGTCGGCTTCTCGCTCATCGACAATAACCGCTTCAAGGCCTCGGTACAGTATGCCCGCCGGATCGGCACCCCCACCTCCACGGTCGGCGCCGAAGAGAAGTCCTCCCACGTCTGGGCCAGCGCCCAGGTCACCTTCTGATTTCCCCACCCCACAAACACATGAAAACCCCCATCCTGATGGTCACGATGCTCGCGGCGGCTTCCCTGTTCGCCAGCCGATCTGATGATGCGCGTGAAGCGGCCGCCAAGGCTGCCGGCGAAAAGGCGGAAGCGCGCGAAACCGTGAAGACGGAGATCCGCGACGCGGTGAAGGCCGAAGTCCGCGAGACGGTCAAGACCGAGGTCAAGACGGAGGCTCGACTGGAGTTGGCCAAGAAGCTCCGCGAGTCCGCTTCCGAGGAGGCGAAGAACCTGGCCGAGGCTAAGTCCGAGGCCCAAAAGAACGCCGCCGAAGCGAAGTCCGAAGCCGCTAAGAAGCTCCGCGAAGCCAAGAAGGAGGCTTCCGAGAAGGAGAACGAGGTTGAAACCGAGAACGAAACCGAAGTCGAACACGCCCGCGAGAGCATCAAGGACCGTATTCGCCTCGAAGGCCGACGTTCCGAAGTGCGTGATGTCGTTGTGTTGGACCCGACCAGTTCCGGCACTTCGCTGAACATCGTCAAGCGCAGCGCTCCGACGCCCTGATCCCTCCGTCCATCGAACGAAGGGCCCCGGTGACGGGGCCCTTTTTGCGCCTGGTGCTGAAGCTAGCCGGGACGTTCGGCTATCGTCCGGCCGGCAGCAGGCCGATCTGCTTCAGCCAGGCGGCGCACTGGTCGGGCCAGGCCTTGATTTCCTTGTCGGAGCGGAGGCCATGGCCGTGCCCACCCGTGGGGACGTGGAAGAAGGTGGCGGGGACTTTGGCGTCGGTCAGGGCCGCGAAGTAGGACCGGGTGCCCGCGATGAAGCTCTTGTCGTCCTCGGCCTGCGCGATGAAGGTCGGCGAGGTCTTGGCATCGACGAGCTTGACGAAATACCGCTTGCCAGACTCGAGGCCGGCGATGACCCGGCCGCCGTTGGCGGTGTAGACGACCTGCTCGCCGTCGGCGAAGCCATGCTCCTTGGGGAATACGAGCCGGTTTGAGCTATCGACGTCGACGGTCGTCGTGGCGGCGTCGAAGGCCGTCTGCCGGGAAAGGTCGAGGAGCCCGAGGCTGTGGCTGCTTCCCGATCCAGTCGACGAGAGGGGAATCGCCCTGTTGGCAACCGCATTCTCGAGTGTCGTGGCGAGCTTGACGGTGGTCGGATTGACGACGATCACGACGTACGACGTGCCGT
>RFRI01000343.1 GCA_009924535.1 Verrucomicrobiota bacterium | reverse complement strand
GGCGAGAAAACCAAGGACGATGGCAATCTGCGCGGAACGGCGAAGTGGCGTCATAGCGGGAAACGTCAGGAAAGGGAGTGCATGCGATTACTTCTGCTCGCGGAGCCACTTCAGCGCGGCAAGCTCGCCTTCGGCTTTCGACTTGTCCATAAACTGCGACTGGGTGGCGGCATCAACCGAGCCCATCTTGATGTGGACACCTAAGATGGCCTTGACCTCTTTCTCTTTGGCCAGCAGTTCGTCGAGTCGAGCCGCGGCCGTCTCCCCGCCCGGACCGATGGCCAAGGAAGGGTCAACCTGTTGCAGGACACGGCGCTCAAGGCTAATCCCATATAAGGTCTCGTAGGGCGGCTGGTCCTGAAGACGCCGACAGACCGACAGGGCAAGCATGAGGGTCGGATCGGCGGCGTCAAAGTCCGCGGAGCGGATAAACTCATCATGGAGTTCGATGAGACGATCCGTCACGTCAAGGGTGCGGCTTAATTCAGCGCTAGGGGCACTAAACTGACCTATGTATTTCGCTGCTAGCGGCTCGTAGCCGGCATCCCGATAAGCGAACTCCATGCCGGCGCGGGTCTCCGCTTTCCAATTAGCGTAAACGGGGCTGTCCAAGGACTTTACCAAAGCCACTGCGGCGGCACCGGCGTCACCTGATTCGAACGCGTGGTGGGCCGCAAGATAGTCGCCAAGCGCGTTATCGGGTTCCAGCGCGCGAAAGGCGTCGATCGCGCCGGCCCTCTCTGTCGCGGATTCCCCTCTCAGCGCAAGATCCAGCTGAGCGGCCCGGGAACCAGGGTCGGCCTTGACGGCCTCGCGGACGAAGCCGAGATCGTGAAGGAGGCGAGAAGCCGCCAGGAGATTGCCCGTGGTCCGACCATGGCGCTCCAGGAATGCCTCGACCTCCGCGCGACTGAAGTCGTCTTTCAAGTAGATATGTGTTTCGTATAAAAGGTGCCGGATCGTGACTTCGGAGTACTTCGACGGCTTGTTCGGTTCCTGCATGATCTCGGCGGCCGAGCGCGGCTTGATCGCGGAGGCGGGCTTCGTCGCGACCTGTGCAAGCTTACGCGATGCTTCCTGCCTCTTGGCGCCTACAAGCCAAAGGCCCAAGGCGAGAAAACCAAGGACGATGGCAATCTGCGCGGAACGGCGAAGGGGCATCGCATATAATAGGTTAGGCTTCCCGGGCGTGGGGGCAAGCGGGCATGCGAGAATCAACGTAAGGTGATGTGCCTAGAAAGCATCAGCAGCGGAAGACAGCACTCTCGTGACGCGGTCCCGACCCCACCCTCGAGGCACGAAAAAGGCGCCGGATGCGGCGCCTGATTCGTCGAAATGCCGTAAGGCTTATTCGAAGTCGTAGATCTTGACGGACTCCCAGTAGGCCTTGCAGTCCTTGATGAAGGCCTCGTGGATCGGGTCGATCTGGTAGGCGTCATGGTCGGCGTGGTTCTTGAAGACGAAGAACTCGGCGAAGTCGTAGGTGGTGTCGATGATCGGGCGGACGGCGTGCTTGCTCGGGACGCCCACATAGCCGCTATGGATGGACTTGATCTTGAGAAGGCCGCGGAGCTTGGTCTCGAATTCCGCGCGTTGGGCGGCGGTGAGGTCCTTTTTCAGGTAGAAGAAGACGACGTGGTGAAACATAGGACGGCAAGGTTTGGCCAAGTCCCGGCCGAAGGAAACAGCAAAGTGCGCCGGGCAAAGGCGTCCTTGCCTCAGAGCAACCTCGGGACACGCTGGCGCCCTCGCATGCTGTCCCTCGTTCCCCTCTTTCCGGAAGTCACGCCCGCCCAGTGGGAGCAGCTGACCGCCATGGCCGCGCTCCACCGCGAATGGAACGAGAAGATCAACCTGGTCTCACGCAAGGACATCGAGAACCTCGAGCGCCACCACTACGCCCCGTGCATCGCGGCGGTGAAATTCCTCAAACTCATGGACGGCTGCCGCGTCATGGACGTCGGTACCGGCGGCGGCTTCCCCGGCCTCATCCTCGCCGTCCTCTACCCCAAGGCCCGCTTCACCCTCGTCGACTCGGTCGGCAAGAAGATCACGGTCGTCACGGACATCGCCGAACGCCTCGGCCTCAAGAACGTCGACGTCAAGAACGCCCGCGCCGAGACGATGAACCACGAGCACGA
>RFRI01000342.1 GCA_009924535.1 Verrucomicrobiota bacterium | reverse complement strand
GATTCAAGATGGTGACTCACAAACACAACCGTGCGCCCGCTGCGCGCGACGTCCTGCATCAGCGCGGCGACGGCCGTCGCCGTCCGGCCTCGCAGATGGAGGCCGCGCTCGGCTCGCTTGAAAAGCTCACGCAGTTCGAGGTTCTCCGGGAACGCCCATACGGGGTGGCTCTCCGGGAAATGCCACTGGATCGAAAGACCACTCGAAGCGCCCGAGGTGTGCCAGTGATGCGGCAGACGCTCACCGAGCAGCACGAGATCGCCGGCCGTGAACGCGCCGATGGCGTCGCCGACGAAACGCGTCCCCTCTCCACCCGTGAACAAGGTCAGCTCCATCTCCTTATGGAAGTGCCAGTGATTGCCCTCGCCCTGGACCGGCTGGGTGCGGCCCGGTCCAAGGATGCACTCGACCTCCCGAAGAGACCTCGACCAACGCAAGACGCGGAAAGAGTGCCCTTCGGGCAGCTCGACCTTCTCGCGGATGGCTTTCATGGAGTCATTCGTATCAAAGAGACCCCCTCCTGCAAGGGGTTAGTTGAGATGATAGTGCCACCAAGGGAGACGCCCAGCGTAGCGATTCCCGCACCGGGTGTTAGAATAGTCCTTTCCCCATGAGCACCCCCGTCACGTATCGATTCTCTTTCGGCCCTTGGAATATCAGCGAGGGCGGCGACCCCTTCGGCGGCGACGTCCGCAAGGCCTTCCCCCACGAGGAGAAGTTCGCGCTCTACCGCCCCCTCGGTTTCGAAGGCGTGCAGTTCCATGACGACGACGTCGTCCCGGGTATGGATGACCTGAAGCCGGACCAGATACAGAAGAAGGCCACCGAGGTGAAGGCGATGCTCGCCAACCAAGGCCTGACCCCGGAGTTCGTCGCCCCGCGCCTGTGGTTCGCCGACCAGACCGTCGACGGCGCCTACACTTCCAACAGCGCCTCGGATCGGGCCTATGCTTGGGATCGGACTAAGAAGTGTATCGACATCGCCAATGCCGTCGGCTCCAGGGCCATCGTGCTCTGGCTCGCCCGCGAAGGCACCTACATCCGCGAAGCCAAGGACGCCAAGCTGGCCTACCAGCGCCTCCTCGAGACGGTCAACGCGATGCTCGACTACGATAAGAACATCGAGATCTGGATCGAGCCGAAGCCGAATGAGCCGACCGACCAGGCCTACGTCCCCACCATCGGCCACGCCCTCACCCTCTCCTACGCCTCCAAGGACCATAAGCGCGTCAAGGGCCTCATCGAGTCCGCCCACGCCATGCTCGCCGGCCTCGACGCCAGCGACGAGATGGCCTTTGCCCTCGCCCACGATAAACTGGCGAGCGTCCACCTAAACGACCAGAACGGCCTGAAATACGACCAAGACAAGAACTTCGGCGGCGCCAACCTCCGCGCGGCCTTCAACCAGGTCCGCGTCCTCGAGGAGTCCGGCTACGGTAACCGCGGCGAATTCATCGGCCTAGACGTCAAGGCCATCCGCACCCAGCGCGGCTACCCGGTCACCGACCACCTCAAGAACAGCCGAGAGCTGTTCCTTGCTCTCGTCCAGAAGGTCCGCACGGTAGACCAGAAGCTTGTCCAGCAGTACCGCGACGCCCGCGACTACGAAGCGCTCGAGCTCTATATCCTGAAACACATCATGGGACTGAAGTAAGTCCCGCCTCCGCCAACCCTCATGAAGCAGTATCGCCTCAACCGCCTCTTCAACGCCTCGTCCAAGCGCTGCTTCGACGTCGCCGTCGACCACGGCTTCTTCAACCAGCCCGGCTTCCTGCAGGGCATCGAAGACATGCGCCAGGTCGTCGCCACGCTCGTCGACGCCGGACCCGACGCCATCCAGCTCACGGTCGGCCAGGCCCGCCACTTGCAGTCCATTCCGGGCAAGCAGAAACCGGCCCTCGTCCTCCGCACCGACACGGCCAACGTCTACGGCAAGGAACTCCCGGCCACGGCGTTCAGCCTGATGATCGAAGAGACCATGCTGCAGGCCGTCCGCCTGGATGCCGCGTGCGTCTGCGTGAACCTCTTCCAGATTCCCGGCGCGCCTGACGTGACCGCGCAGTGCATCGAGAACATCATCAAGCTGAAGCCGCAGGCCGATTACTACGGCATGCCGATGATGGTCGAGCCGCTCGTCTTCCAGCCC
>RFRI01000341.1 GCA_009924535.1 Verrucomicrobiota bacterium | reverse complement strand
CGCCCTTGAGCGCGGCCTGCGAGAAGTGCTCCCCTTCGCGGCGCACGTTGGCCGCGGAAGGCTGCGGGTCGACCTGGCCGTCGACTTCTTTCACTTCGCCATGGAAGCCGCCGTTGATGTAAGGGTATTTCTTCTGGGCGTGGTAGTGGTAGCCGAGGGCCTTCGTCTCATGGCCGCCGAACGCATCGAGCTTGCCGACCGAGGAGCCGTCGGGCTCGGCGTAGCCGTACAGCGGGTAGCCGTCGAGGGCGACCGCGATGGGCTTGCCCTTGCCGAGTTCCTTTTCGAGGAAGACCGGCGCGTCATGGTAGTGGTAGTCGTCCGCGCGTCCGCAGTGGCCGCCGAAGTTGTCGAGCTCGCCGGCGGTCTTGGCGTCGTCACCGCGGTTGTTCAAGGCGTTGAAGATCGGCACGCCATTGGCGGCGAGCGCGATGGCGCCGCGCATGAAGTGCGTCTTGGCGGACATCGGTTCCTTGGCCGGCACGGGCTTCAGCGGGATGCGCCAGGCGTTCGCGCCGAGGTAGTTCTGCGGGATCGGCACCTGCTGCTGCCAGGACTTGATGCCGGTCATCAGCGGATGGTCGGGCAGGCCCTTGGCTTCGACGTAGAGGTAGGTGTCATCCCAGCGGACGCTCACGTTCTTCGTGAACGCTTGGAACGGCAGGGCGATGAGCGGCGCGTTCCCGGGCGTGGCCGCGAGGTAGGTGGCGGTCATGACGTACTTCGCGGTGGGCTGGACGTCCGTGGGCGCCTCGAAGGGCGTGCGGTACTGGTTGTCGACCGGAGGGATGTGCGCGTACGCGGCGGCGTGGAAGCCGAGCGTGGCGAGCAGGAGGGCGTAGGACGGGGGACGCATGGCTGAGGGTGTGGGTACAATCATACCCGAAGCGACCTTAAGGGCAGGTTAAGTCCCCGCCTTCCCCTCGGCATCAGCCCCGGACGGCCAAGGCTTCCTCGATTTTCGCGATATCGTCCGGCTTGATCGCGAAATTGCCGCCAAAGACGGTCTCCTTGATCTGGCCGGGCTTGCGGGCGCCGACGATGGCGGCGGTCACCCGCGGCTGGCGCAGCACCCAGGCGATGGCGAGCTCGGCGGAATTGCGACCGTACCGGTGGGCGATTTCGGCGAGGGCCTTGGTGAGGGCGATGTTCTTCGAGAGAAGGGGTTCGTTGAACTGCGGATCCGCGCGCCGGTGGTCATCGGCCGGGAGGGCGTCGGCCCATTCCTTAGTGACCTTGCCGCTAAGCAGGCCCTTCTGCATCGGGCTGTAGGAGACGATGCCGATGTCGTTGGCTTCGCAGTAGGGGAGGAGTCCCGCCTCGATGCTACGGTTGAGCATGCTGTAGGGCGGCTGCAGGAAGGTGACGCGGTGGATGGGCTGGATGCGTTCGAGCTGGGCGACGCTGAAGTTGCTGACGCCGGCGAAGCGGACCTTGCCCTCCTTCACCAGCTCGGCGACGGCCGACCATCCTTCCTCGATATCCTCGTCCGGCTGCGGCCAATGGATCTGGTACATATCGATGACGTCGATCTGGAGGCGGCGGAGGCTGTCCTCGCATTCCTGCTTCACGCTGGCTCGCTTGAGGCGCGGCACGATCGTGCCGTCCGGCTCCCAGCAACGTTCGCACTTCGTGGAGATGATGGGCCTCTCCTTCATCTCTTTGAGGGCGCGGCCGACCACTTCTTCCGAGCGGCCGAGGCCGTAGACGGCGGCGGTGTCGATCCAGTTGATGCCGACGGCCATCGCTTCGTGGATGGTGCGGATCGAAAGCGCGTCGTCCTGGGCGCCCCAGCCGAACTTCCAATCGCCGCCGCCGATGGCCCAGGTGCCCAGGCCGACGGGCGTGAGATGGAGCGGAGAGTTGCCGAGCTTACGGGTCTTCATGGCGGGTCACCTATTTCGGGGAAGGTAAGGGAGGATGTCGAGACTCGGTCGGTGACGGGTGGTAGCGGTGAGCGGCTAGCGGTAGGCGGTCAGGATAAGCTCAAGGGAAACCGGAGACCGGATGGATGCTTCGGATATTAATGCACCCCAGCCAATCATCCGGTTTCCGGTCTCCCTTTGCTGTTACCCTCAGCATGCCTCGGGTAGGGCTGATCACCCTTGGTCAGCCGCGGTTGAGCGAGGGCGCTCAACCCTACCCAA
>RFRI01000035.1 GCA_009924535.1 Verrucomicrobiota bacterium | reverse complement strand
GCGACTACAAGTTCACCTTGGCCTTCGAGAACTCGGTCTCCGATGGCTACACCACCGAGAAGCTCGTCGAGCCCATGCTCGCCGGCAGCCTGCCGATCTACTGGGGCAACCCCCAGGTCGCGCTCGACTTCAACCCGCGCAGCTTCATCGACGTCTCGGCCTTCCCGGACTTCGACGCCGCCATCGACCACATCCTCAAGGTCGATGCGGACGACGAGCTCTACCTGTCCTACCTCCGCGAACCCTGGTTCAACGGCGACACCCCGCCGAGCTGGTTCGACGCAGGCGAGCACCTCGCCGCCTGGCGCCGCTTCCTGGCCACCCCATGGGTCGAACGCTCGCGCGTCTACCGTGACCGCGGCTTGCGCGATCACGCGCTGGGCACCGGATTCGGGCGACACCTCTCGAGCATCGGTACCAAGGTCGACGGGCTCCTCTGGAAAGCCGGCTGGCGGTTTTGACAGGCTGAAATCCGCTTATTTGGTTTGAGTCGACGTCAAGGCGACCAAAGGTCACCCGCGTCGTTCCCGCATGCCGCCCTTCTATGTGATCAATCTCGACCGCGACCAGGAGCGGATGGCGACGCTGGATGCGCACCTGCGTTCACGCGGCGTCGACTATGTCCGCGTCTCCGCGGTGCTGGGCAAGGAAGTGCCGGACTGGGAGAAGCTGGTCGACCCGCAGCTCTACGCGGTTCGCAATCGCCGCCCGACGCCACGGGCCGGCGAGATCGGTTGCACCCTGAGCCACCTCAAGGTCTTGGAACTCTTCCTGCGGACGAACGAGCCTTGGTGTGTGGTGCTCGAAGACGACGTCGAGCTCCTTCCGGACTACGCCGAGGTCCTGCGGGCGCTCGGCGAGAAAGACGACTGGGACCTGGTGAAGCTCTTCTGCTTCCATGCGGGCATGCCCGTCCGGAAGCGTCGCCTGGCGGGCGCGCATCATCTCGTCGTGCACCTCACCCGCACGACCTCGTCGGCCGCTTACGCCGTGAATCGCCGCGGGGCCGAGACCTTGTTGAAGGCGATGCGCCCGATCACGGAACAGGTCGATCACGCCTTGGATCGCCCGTGGGAGACCGGCCTGCGCATCCGCGGCATCCGGCCGATGCCGGTGACCTTGTCCGCGGACGCGCTGGTCTCGACGATCGGTTACGCCGACAAGGCCGGACGCGACAACTCGCCCGTGCGCCTGCTCAGGCTGTTCTGCTTCCGCGCAGCCAAAGAGACCCGCCGGTTCTTCCACGGACTCGCGGAAGGTTTTCTTCGCTAGCCGACGGACTAGCAGGGCTGCGCCACCTCGCGGAAGTGCTTCGCCACGTAGGCGATGTCTTCCGGCGTGATGTTCGCGTGGTTCGGCAGGTAGAGGCCGAAGTCATGGACCTTGTCGGCGACCGGCAGGTGCGTGACGCCGAACTTCTTGATCCAGAAAGGCTGGCGGCCCATCGAACCGCAGACGAGCGGACGGCACTCGACCCCTTGGGCGAGCATATGCTTCGAGACCTCGAGGCGGTTCTTGGCGTACGTGCCGAAGGAGAAGCTCGAGACGAACCCGCCTTCGCTGGACTGGGACCAGAACTCGGGGAGCGCCTGACGGTAGAGCTCGAAGTTGCGGGCACGGACCTGGGCGATCTCCGGCAGGCGCTTCAGCTGAAGTCGGCCGAGGTAGGCGTTGAGATCGGTCGAGCGCAGGTTGTAGCCGGCGTAGTAGAAGCTGTAGAACTCGCGGAAGTCATCGATCGCGAATTCTTTCTTCCAGGCCTGACGATCGGCTTCCGGCACATCGCGCGACCAGCCGTGGGAGCGGATGGAGAGCATCACGCTGTAGAGCTTGTCGTCGCTCGTGGTGATGGCGCCGCCCTCGATGGTCGAGATGTGGTGGCCGTAGTAGAAGGAGAAGGAACCGGCCAGGGACAGCGCGCCGGTCTTGATGCCCTTATATTCCGAACCGAGGGCTTCGCAGGCGTCCTCGATGACCAGGCAACCGTGCTGGGCGCAGAGGCGGCGGATGGCGTCCATCTGGTTCGGGTGGCCGAGGATGTGGACGAGGATGAGGAGCGCGGGCTGCTCCTTCTTCAGGAGCTGCTCGAGGTGGTTGAGGTCGACGCCGAGGTCCTTGGCGTCGGAGTCGCAAAGGAAGCACTCGAAGCCCATCTGCACGAATGGCGAGAGCGTCGTGATCCACGAGACCGCCGGGACGATGACCTTCTTGTTCCGCAGGTAGCCGGCCTCGAGGAGGCTGTAGGCCATCAGCAGGTTCGCGGACGAACCGCTGTTCACCATGATGCTGTACTTCGTGCCCGTGTAGGCGGCGAACTCGGCTTCGAACTGGCGGGTGAGCGGGCCCTTGGTGACCTGATGGCCTTCCTTCAGCCAATCGGCGAGGGAGGACATCTCCTCCGCGGAGATCGTGTTATCAGCCAGCTTGACGGTACGTCGGGTCATTTCGATTTGCGGTTACAGGGATGAAAGAGGTGGCTGAGGCCGGAGGCGAGGTTGGCCTTCAGCTTCATGCAAACCAAGGTGACACCGGCGATAAGGTCGAGTCGGAAGGTCTGGGCCAGCCAGAGGAGCGCGTAGAAGCGGCGCGATTCCTGATAGGCCCGACGAAGGGCGCGCTTCTTTTCCTTGTCGGCGCCCGCGGCGACGGTGATCGAGCCGGCGTGGTGCGAGAAGATCGCCAACGGTTCCGCGACGAAACCAACCTTAGGGTAGTTGAGCGTGGCCATCGCGGTCATGAGCCAATCGGGGCCGACGCCGCGATATTCGTGCCGGGCGAAAGGCACCTTGCCCACGTACAGCGCGTTGAGGATGTCCTTGCGTCGCAAGATCGTCGCGCCAGGCGAGATGAGTCCGCGCACCTGCTTGTGCATGAAGGCGCTGGCGGCTCGGACGCCCGTCTCCCCGAATTCGGCGAACAGTTCATGATCGATGCGGCCGCTCTCCTCGTCGCGGAGCGCAACCCTGGAGAATACCAGGCCGACCTCGGGACCCATCAGGGCCATGCACTTCCCGATGTAGGTCGGCTCGAGGAAGTCGTCGTCGAAATTGAGATGGACGAACTCTGCCTTGGCGTTGATGACACCGTCGAGCCAGCAGAAGTGCACGCCATGGTCGACGTCGCGGCGCAGGTAGCGGATACGGTCGCCGAAGGAGGCGGCCACGGCCGGGGTGTCGTCGGAGCTGCCATGGTCGACCACGATGACTTCGCAGGCCTGGGTCTGGGCGAGGGCTGATTCGATGCAGCGACGGAGCATCACCGACCGATTGAAGGTCGGGATGACGATGGTGACGAGCGGAGCGGTCATCGGCCGAGAATCTGGCGGAGCTTCGCTGCTCAGGATGATAGAAGCTGAAGATGCGGCCCACGCACCATGGCAGACCGGCCGGACCGGCAGAGGTCTCGACGACCTGTTCGCCCATGCGCTTGGACAGACCGTAAGGGTTGATCGGGCTCACCGGGGCATCTTCGCGGAGGGGCTCCGGCTGCGGGCGGTAGACGTGGCTGCTGCTGGCGAAGAAGAGCCAAGGCTTACGCTCGCAGGCGGCCAAGGCCGAGATGAGGTTCGCGGTACCGCCGACGTTGACGCGGAAAGCGCGGGCTGGGTCGGCCTGGACCGTCTGGGTGGGGACCACCGCGGCGAAATGCAGGACGGCTTCCGCCTGGGCATCCGCTGCCCAAGCCTGCAGAGCCGGCAGGTCGCAGACATCGCCCGCAAATGAGCTTACTTCATGCCCCCTCGCGAGCAGTTGCTTGATGGCAATCCGGCCCAAGATTCCCCGTCCACCTGTGAGACCGATCCGCATATCTCCAGCAGAGGAGCGGCGCGGGCTTCTTTCAATCAGAAAGCCTCTATTAATATGGGGTTGCCTCCGTTTCGAGGACCGCAGGCAATGTCCGCGTCTTTATGGCAGGCAAGCCGTCACTCAGCGTGGTCGTCCCCACCTATAACTGCGCTCCGCTGATGGAGCGGCACCTCGCGTCGATGGCGGCATGGACCGATCTCGCGGACGAGATCATCGTCGTGGATAGCCGTTCGACGGATGGGACGCTCGACCTCATCCGGTCGCGCCTCCGCCACCCGAACCTCCGCATCATCGAACGCGACCGCGGACTTTATCAGTCCTGGAACGAAGGCATCGCCGCGACGACGGGCGACTGGGTCTACATCAGCACCGCCGGCGACACCATCGAACGCGACCACCTGCTCCATCTCCTCGACCTCGGCGAACGAGCCGCGGCCGACGTCGTCATCAGCCCGCCGCGCTTCGTCGACGAAGCCGGCGCCGCGTGCGAAGACCAGAACTGGCCCCCTGGGAAAATCATCGCCGGCTCCGGATTGAAAGAGCCGTTCATCCTCACAGCCGAAGCCGGCTTCATCCTGGCCTTCGTCCACTGTCCTAGCGCGATCCTGGGGAGTTCGGCGTCCAACCTTTACCGCGGAGCCCACCTGCGCGCGCGCCCCTTCCCCGTCGACTTCAAGGGCGCGGGGGATTCCGTCTGGATTCTCCGGCATGCCGCACAGAGCCGCCTCTGCTTCACTCCGCAGGTAGGCTCTTCTTTCTGCGTTCATCCGAAGGAAGAGGCCATCCGTGGCGAACGCCTGGCCGAACTCGTGGAGAAGATCCTGGCCGAGAAGCAGCAAACCTTGGCGCGCACGGACCTCGAAGGGCCGCTGCTCCAGGTCCTGGCCGACAAGAACCGCCTGCACGGGGAGGTCCAAGCCGTGCACCAAGAACGGCGTCGCCTCTGGCACCTACGCCCACGGACAGGCGCCGCCCTCTGGAGCTGGATCAGCCTGAGTTTCTCCTACTTCCGTAAGCGCAATCAGCTGAACAAACTCCGCGCACGCGCGCTGGAGAAATTAATCCCCGACTCCTGCTATCGGACGATAGCGACGGGCGCGCGCGGACGGGCCGCGCGATCCCCCTGACCTGCCGTACCTATGAAAAAACGACGCTTCCATGGCCAGTTCGATCCACCGGTAGACCAATACCTGTTCGAACGCTTCTTCCCGACGCTTCGCGGCGGCGTCTCCTTGGAATGCGGAGCCCAGGATGGCCTTGCCGATAGCAGCTGTCTCTTCTTCGAGGAAAGCCGGGGCTGGCAAGGCGTCAACGTGGAGGCTTCTCCGCCCATCTTCGAACGACTCCGCCTTAACCGGCCTCGCTCGACGAACCTCAACGTGGCGCTCTCGAATCGTGCCGGGACCGCCCGCTTCACGCATGTGGTTTCCCCTCAATACGGAGACAACTTCGGCAACGGCAGCCTGACGCACCTTCCGGCCCACCGCGACGCCCTTGCCAAGGAAGGCTGCCAGTTCGTGGAGCATGAGGTCCGGACGGTCACCTATCCCGAACTCATCGCCGAGGCTGGCATCTCTCGGCTCGACCTCTTCGTCCTCGATGTCGAAGGCCACGAAGCGCAGGTCTTCGAGAGCATGCGTCAGGGGGCCTTGCTGCCGAGCGTGCTCTGCGTGGAACACGGCCACTTCGGAGTCGAAAAGATGCGCGAGATGCTCGCCGGGCTGCCCTTCCGCTTCGATTCCTCGCTGCACGTGAACAGCTATTACGTCAATACGCTGAACCCGCCGTCCAAGCCCGGGGCGCTCGCGCGTCTATGGGACCGGATGCGGGGCGATTGACTCGGCCAAGGCGCCGGCTACTTTTCGCCTATCGATGAGCCCGGCCCTCCCCGCCATCCGCATCCCGGTCTATCGTCCCGAACTCGGCGGTAACGAGATGGCGTACGTCCAGCAGTGCCTCGAAAGCACCTGGATCTCCTCCAAGGGCGAGTTCATCGAGCGATTCCAATCGGACTTCGCTCGTTTTATCGGCGCAGAGCACGTCGTTGCCGTGACCAACGGCACGGTCGCCCTGCATCTGGCCCTCCTCGGCCTAGGCCTCGGCCCGGGCGACGAAGTCATCGTGCCCAGCCTGACGTATGTCGCCGCCGTGAACGCGATTCGGTACGTGGGGGCGACCCCGGTCTTCGCCGATGCCGACGCCCAGACCTGGCAGATCGACCCGAAGCGTGTCGCGAAACTGATCACCCCGCGGACCCGCGCGGTCCTGGCCGTACACACCTATGGCCAAGCCTGCGACCTGGCCGCGCTCGGAGCGCTTTGCCAAAAGCACGACCTGCGTCTCATCGAGGACTGCGCGGAGGCCTTCGGCACGCGCATCGGCGAACGTCACGTAGGCACCTTCGGCGACGTCGCTACGTTCAGTTTCTTCGGCAACAAGACCGTGACCACCGGCGAAGGCGGCATGGTCGTCTCCCGCGACGCCAAGGTCCACGCCCTCATCTGCAAGCTGCGCGGCCAGGGCCTCGCGGGCGAAAAGGAATACTGGCACGACGTCGTCGGCTACAACTATCGCCTCACCAATATCTGCGCGGCCATCGGCGTGGCGCAGATGGAACGGGCGGACGAACTGATTTACCGAAAGCGCGCCCTCGCGACGGAAATGCGCGCCGCGATGGCCGACCTGCCGCTCGTCTTCCACCTCGAACAGCCCGGCACGACGCATTCGTTCTGGATGATCTCCGCGCTGGCCAGATCAGAGGCCGAACGTGATGGCCTACGCCGGGCGCTCCGCCTCGAAGGCATCGAGACCCGCCCGGTCTTCCATCCTGCGCACACGCTGCCCATGTATGCCGCCGGCCAGACCGGCCTCGACGTCTCGGTCGACCTCGCCGCCCGCGGCCTGAACCTCCCGAGCTGGCCCGGACTCTCCGCGGAGCAGGTGGCGGAAATCGCCGAGGCCTGCCGCCGCTGCTATCATCGCTAAAGGGATGCTTTCGTCGGAAGATATCCAGTTGGAAGATTTGGCCCCTCGCCATGAAGCCGCTCTTGGCGACTTCTTCCGAGCCCTCGACGCCAACGGAGATGGCAGCCTTTTTTATCCTCATCCCTTGACGGAGGCAGAGGCCCGCAGGCTGTGCAGGCATGCCGGGCTAGATCAGTATTTCGTAGCCAGGGCAGGAAGCCGGATCATCGGCTACGGCATGCTTCGCGGATGGGATGAGGGCTATGATGTCCCCAGCCTGGGGCTTGCCGTGCACCCCGAATACCGCAGCCAAGGCGTCGCCGGCGCGCTTTTACGCGGGCTCGTCCGGCAGGCGAAGCACCGAGGGGCGAGGAGGTTGCGATTGACGGTGGAAGCCTCGCGGACTCGGTTCATCGTTTTTTTCGAGCGTCATGGGTTCGTCTTCTCCGCGCTTAAGCCGGGAAGGCTGGTCGGCATGCTTGAACTCGGTGGCGCATCATCGCTCGCGAAACTTAGGTTGGGAGTTTGCTGCGATGTCTTGATCAGTTGGGGCGGAGGCGTGGACTTGGTCGTGAATCAGCTTCGGGCCATCAAGGCAGCGCAGCCCGGCGCTGCGGTCTGGCTACTTATCCCCGGAGCGGGACCGACCACGCAAAAATTCACCTGGGAGTCTGTTCGCTATGCGATCAACGACGGGATCAAGGCGTTGATCGGTCGACCACGTCTTCCGCGAAATCCTGAGATAACGCGAAGCCTGCAATCGGACGAACTCGTCCGCCGTCTCAAGCAAATCGACCCTTCCCTGGAAATCCGTTACTCCGCCGGCCTGGACGACGGGCTGGCGCAGGCGGCGGCAGACCTGCGGCTCGATGCGGTCTATCTGGCGATGCGACGTCCCCAGTCGCGGCCGGCCTGCGCCCTGGTGGGATACGTGCCGGACTACCAGCATCGTCATCTGCCCCATCTCTTCTCGGCCAAGGAACTGGCGGAGCGAGACCAAGTGTTCGGGGCCCTCATCGCCGCCAGCGATGCCATGGTGATGAACGCGCGCGCGGTAGCGGAGGACATGCGTCGCTTCACCCCCGGCCCGCTGCCGGAGTTACACGTGTTACCATTCTCGCCGAATCTGAATCCAGAATGGCTTGATGCCCGACCTGAACTGCTCGCGCCTTACGCGATCGATGGCCCCTACTTCATCATCTGCAACCAGTTCTGGATGCATAAGGATCACCTCACGGCCTTCCGCGCCTTGGCCGAACTGGCCAAGACCCGAAGCGACGTCTCGCTGATCTGCACCGGCGGCACGACCGATTACCGTGACCCGACCTACTTCGGCAAGCTGGAGGCGGAAGCAGCGAAGCTTGGCCTCAGCCCGCGCCTCCGCTTCCTCGGCCACATCCCGAAACGCGATCAGATCGAGCTGCTCAAGCATGCGGTGGCGCTGGTCCAGCCGACGCTCTTCGAAGGCGGCCCCGGCGGTGGCTCGACCTATGAGGCGGTCGCGCTCGGCCAGCGGGTGCTCCTTTCGGATCTGCCTGTGAACCTGGAAGTCGATGGCGGCGATGTTCGGTTCTTTCCCAAGGGCGATCATGTCGCGCTGGCGCAGCTGATGAAAGGTGCCTTGGCGGAGCCCGTCATTCCGCCTGATGGAAAAGCCCTCATGGCCAAAAGCGCCGCTCGCCTGCAGCGGAACGGCGATGCCATCTGGAGCGCTATTCAGTCGGCTGTCTCCAAGGCTCAACGGTCACCCTGACAAGGATTCGCTTCAGCCTTCCCCTGCCGTGCGGAGTTAGGCTAGGGTGTGGGCATGTCCCAACGGCCCCTTGGTTTCGGCATCTGGGGAACCGGCATGGGTTCGGGCGCGGTCGCGCTCAAGGCCGCCCTCGACGCCGGTCGCTTCGGCCAGCTGACTCTCGCCGGGGCGCTCATCCCTTGGTGGCGCACGCAGGCCTATTATGACTCCGCCGCCTGGCGCGGCACGTTCGCCCTCGATGGCGGCGGCGCGGCGATGAACCAAGGCATCCACACCATCGACCTGCTGCTCTGGTTCCTCGGTGCGCCCAAGCGCGTCTCCGCTACCGCCGGCCTCGTCGCCCACGCCGGTATCGAGGTCGAAGACATCGCCGCCGGCTGGATCGAGTTCGCCAACGGCTGCCGCGCCACGCTCGCCAGCTCCACCGCCTGCTGGTCCGCGACCGGCTTCCCGGCCGAGATCCGCATCCATGGCACGACCGGCGCCGCCGTCCTGCGTGACGACAAGCTGACCGCGTTCGAATTCGAGAAACCCCTTCCGTCAGACGCCGCGGTGCTCGCTCCGGCGACCGAAGGCGGCGGCGCGGGCGCCAACGACCCGAAGGCCATCGGCCACGCCTGGCATCGCTCCAATCTCGAGGAAGCCATCGCCGCGATCCGCACGGGCAAGCAGCCGGCCGTCAACGGCGCCGAAGGCCGCAAAGCCGTCGAGCTCATCCTCGCCCTCTACCAATCCGCGCAGAACGGCGGCACGCCTGTGGACCTGCCGCTCGCCGAAGATCCAGTGCTCAATAAACTTGGCGATAAAGCCCACTGATTTTCGCGCCATTACCATGACCAAGCCATCCTTGTTCGACGCCGTCCGCTGCTTCTTTAACCCGACGGCTTGGCGACTGCTGCCGAAGTTGATTCGCCGGAGGCCCCAACTGCAGTTCCTGCCTCTTTATCTGGCCCAGCGCCGTGAATTCATCGCAAAGGGAGGGACTATCGCCCAGCTGAAACCGATTCTGTTCGACTATGTGGCTCAAGCCGGGGTCGCGAGCGGCGACTACTTCCACCAGGACCTGCTGGTCGCTAGGCTGATCCATGAGGCTAATCCTGAGCGGCACGTCGATATCGGCTCACGCATAGACGGCTTCGTCGCGCACGTCGCGGCCTTTCGACAGATCGAGATCATCGATGTCCGGCCGCTTAAGGAGATCGGCCATAAGAACATC